>JANXSH010000645.1 GCA_025356615.1 Planctomycetia bacterium
ATATAGTCTCCTTGCCAAGTCTTTGAAAAACGTGCCCTCAGCGAAGCAGTTTGCGTCGATCCACGCTTACTGAACAAACGCTTTATCATTGTCCTGTAATCACTTACGGCTGGAAAATAACTCCTAAACCCTAGACAGAGAGAAATCCAAGAATAAGAGGAAGAGACATAGGCGTTCCGCTTCTCTTGTTTGGTGATCGAACTCCTGACTGCCTTCTTCATTGTATTGTCTTCTCTGTGTTTTCTGTCTAGAATTTTACACTTATCCAGGGAGGCGGTAGGTAGAAAGAGCGGACCAATCCTGTCGCTTGGCTAAAAGGCTGTCCGGAATCAACAGTGTCCGGCACGATGGTTGCTCTGGATGCCCTGGGGCAAGCCCAGGGCATCCCGGCACAAAACGTGCCGGACACTGTTGGAGGAGAAGGGGAGATCCTTGGCGTCGTCGATCAGCAGCGTCCTGTCGCCTTGTCCGCCGGGTGGGGTTCCTCGATGACAGGGGACACTCTCGAACGATTAGCGAAGAAGGGCCATGATTTTCTAGTTTGTAACAACCTCCACTTGCCGATCAACGACGATTCGGTCGATCTCGTCCTCACGAATTCCGTGCCGATCGATGTGGTGGTTTTGGGCGAACCCGGTGTCCAGTCGAGCGAGATTCGACGCATTCTTGCCTCCGGTGGTGAGTGGGTTCATGATGGGAATGTGAGGCATATCAAGTCATGACACGTTTCCGCGATCTCCTGCGGTTCGACCCGGCCTCTTCCCCTGCGGGGGAGCAGGCGCGAGCCGCTAACGAGCTGCCCAAGGCAGTCCGGCAAAGCAACTCGAGATGGGAGGGGGAGCCGACCACACCCCATCAGGGGAAATACCTCGTCCTGACCATCGCCTCGTATTCCCGAGCCGACCTGGCCTTCTTGGACCTGCTCGACGACCATATCGCTTGCTGTCGGGTGAAGACGGTCCCGGTCTACGTCCATGACCTACTCGAATACACGAACGTGGAGGAGTTGCAGGCCGATTTTCCAGGCGTCTTGTCCACCAATCCGACGCCCCTCGCGGCCCTTTGGGAATCGGGATTGGCTCTGGGGGTCGAGTCGGGAAAGCGAGCGAGGGACATGATCGCGGAAGTGCTGGGGATCGAGGGCATTCAAACCGAGGGTTCGAAGAAGAGGACGCTGGACGAATTGCTCGCCGGCATCACCGCCGAGAACATACCGGAGAAGGTGGACTTCGGCCCGCCCGTGGGGAGAGAACTCCTGTGAGGTGAACCACCGATGCCATCACGCTGCACCATTCGTACCCTAATATCGTGTGTCTTCTAGCGCCAGTCCCCGAATCCCGCAACCTCTCCATCCACCATGAGCTTCTTCCCCGAAGTCAGCAAGATCCAGTACGAAGGCCCGAGTTCCAAGAACCCGCTCGCCTTCCGCCACTATAACGCCGCCGAACTCGTCGAAGGCAAGTCGATGCGCGAGCACTTCCGCTTCGCCGTCGCCTACTGGCACACGATGCGCGGCACCGGCGGCGACCCGTTCGGCCCCGGCTGCGCGGTCCGCCCCTGGGAGGACGGCACCGACTCCGTCGAGATGGCCGTCACGCGCGTGAAGGTCGCGTTCGAGTTCATGGAGAAGCTCGGCGTCGATTTCTACTGCTTCCACGACCGCGATGTCGCCCCCGAGGGGAAGGATCTGCGCGAGAGCAACGCCAACCTCGACCGCGTCGTCGTCGCCCTCGCCGAGGAGCAGGAGCGCACCGGCATCAAGCTCCTCTGGGGCACGGCGAACCTGTTCAGCAACCCGCGCTACGTCCACGGGGCATCGACGAGTTGCAACGCCGACGTGTTCGCCTACGCCTCCGCCCAGGTAAAGAAGGCGATCGAGGTCACGAAGCAGCTCGGCGGCGAGAACTACGTCTTCTGGGGCGGCCGCGAAGGCTACATGACGCTCCTGAACACGGACATGAAGCGCGAACTGGACCACCTCGCGAAGTTCTTCCATCTCGCGGTGGACTACAAGAAGAAGATCGGCTTCGCCGGGCAGTTCCTCATCGAGCCGAAGCCCAAGGAGCCGACCAGCCACCAGTACGACTTCGACGCCGCCGCCTGCCTCAACTTCCTGCGCCAGTACGGACTGAACGACCACCTGAAGCTCAACCTCGAGACGAACCACGCCACCCTCGCGGGGCACTCCATGCTCCACGAGATGATCGTCGCCTCGTCGGCGGGGATGCTCGGCAGCGTGGACGCCAACCGCGGCGACCTCATGCTCGGCTGGGACACCGACCAGTTCCCGACCGACCTCTACCTCACGACCTCGATCATGCTCGTCCTCCTCGAGCAGGGCGGCCTCGCGCCGGGCGGCCTCAACTTCGACGCCAAGGTCCGCCGCGAGAGCTTCGAGCCGGTGGACCTCTTCCATGCCCACATCGGCGGGATGGACGCTTTCGCGCGCGGCCTGAAGGTCGCGGCCAAGATCCGCGCGGAAGGCACGATGAAGGACATCATTAAAAAGCGCTACGCCTCGTGGGACGCCGGCATCGGCGCGAAGATCGAGAAGGGCGGCGCGTCGTTCGAGGATCTCGAGTCGTACATGCTCGCCAAGGGCAACGCGGACAAGAACGTCTCGGGCCGCCAGGAGATGCTCGAGAACCTCCTCAACCGCTACATCGAGTTGGCATGACCCCGGTCCGCGTCAAGCTCTACGGCCTGATCCCGATCACACGCCGCCGCTACGTCAAGCAGCTCGTCGTCGCGCTGGTGTTGTCGGCGGCGCTGCTCCTCGGCTGGTGGCTGTACTGGCCGACCGTGCGCGGGTCGCTCGAGGCGTCGCGCTCCGAAGTACTGGACGGCGTCGTCCGCTTCTGGAACTTCGCCCCGTACCTCATCCTGGGCATCGTCGCCTTGCAGATGATCGAGGCGTGGGTCGTGTTGCGTCGATTCCGGCGGAAAGAGGCGGAGCAGGCGAAGCCGGGCGCGTGAAGGTTGCCGCGAGGCGTCGGAAGTCGGATAATCACCCTCACCTCTCCCCATCTTCACCCCGGACACTCTGACCATGCTCACCGCGACTCTGCTTCTCGCCCTGGCGTTGCCGGCCTCGGCTTCGCCGCCGACACACCCCGGCACGATATCTCAGATATCGTCGAACCACCCGATCGACGCCCGTACCGTCCAGCGCCACGGCACCGGCTACCGCTACCGCCAGGCGGGATGGATCGTCCTGCATATCGAGGGCAAGCCCTACGAGCGCGGCGTCCAGCATGGGCGGTTGCTCGCTCCCGAGATCGCGGCCCACCTGCGCTGCTTCTCGTTGACGCTCGCGCCGCGCGCGCCGTCCGACGGGTGGAAGCTCGCGCGGACCCTGACGAACGCGCTGTTCCTGCGCGGCTACCTCCCGGAGTACCTCGAGGAGATGAAGGGCATCGCCGACGGCGCGAGCGCCGCCGGGGCGCGGTTCGACGGTCGGCGGCTCGACGTGACCGACATCGCGACGCTCAACTCCTGGCCGGAGATCGAGACGCTCGACTCCGCGCTGCGGGCCACTTCGACGGGCCTCGAGGGAGTGGCGAGCCTGCCGAACCCCAGGCCGAAGGCCGACCCCAAGCCAATGCACTGTAGCGCCTTCGCCGCGACCGGGCCGGCGACGCGCGACGGCAAGATCGTCTTCGGCCACATCACCATGTTCAGCCTCTACCCCGGCGGCTTCTACAACGTCTGGCTCGACATCAAGCCCGAGAAGGGACACCGCGTCCTCATGCAGTCGTTCCCCGGCGGCATCCACTCGGGGATGGACTACTACATGAACGACGCCGGCCTGCTCATCAGCGAGACGACGATCAGCCAGACGAAGTTCGACGGCAAGGCGACGCCCCTCGCCTCGCGCATCCGCCAGGCGATCCAGTACAGCAATTCGATCGACAAGGCGGCCGCCATCCTGCTGAAGGACAACAACGGCCTCTATACCAACGAGTGGCTCCTCGGCGACATCAAGACGGACGAGATCGCCATGCTGGAACTCGGCACGAAGAAGCATCGGCTCAGGCGGTCGAGCAAGGGCGAGTGGTTCGGCGACACCAAGGGCTTCTACTGGGGCTGCAACAACACGAAGGATCTCGACGTGCGGTTGGAGACGGTAGCGAGTACGTCGGCCCGGCCGTCGTCGCTGACGTTCGTGCCGTCGGCGCGCGACAAGAAGTGGGTCGAACTGTACGACAAGTATCAGGGGAAGATGGACGAGTCGTTCGGCCGACTCGCCTTCACGACGCCGCCGCTGTCCGCCTTCTCGTCCCTCGACGCCAAATTTACGACCTCGGAGATGGCCAAGCGCCTCGAGACGTGGGCGCAGTTCGGCCCGCCGTTGGGCCGGACCTGGGAGCCGACCTTCGACGAGAGGAAGAAGTACGCGGAGGTCCGCCCACTCGTCCACAACCCCTGGACGGTCCTCACCGGGAAAGCGCCTCCCGTCGAAAAAGAGACGACGAAGGTAGTCGATATCCACGACCCCGTCGGGAAGAAACTGCCCGAAGCGATCGAGGCCGACAAGTCACCGGAGACGACAAGCGCCTGGCGCGGCACGTTGAAGCCGAAGACCGGCGCGGACGCCTGGCTCGCGGCGGCGTGGCCCGCCTACGAGCGCATCGTCGCGCTGGAGAACGCCTTGCTCCTGGAGCGCGAGGACGGCAAACTGACCGAGGACGACCGCGAGCGCCTCGCCGTCGAGTTGTTCGCGTATCAGGCCGAGTATGCCCTCGCAGTAGCGGCGGGCAAGGACGTGCCGCTGGAGAAGATCGTCCCGAGCGTCCGAGACGACGCCTGGCACCGGATCGCGCGTGGCAAGGGCGTCCTGTTCCTGCACGCCCTGCGCGGCAAGGTCGGCACGAAGGAGTTCGACGCCCTACTCGACACGTTCGGGACCGCGAACGCGGGCAAGGAGGTGACGACGGCGGCCTTCCGCGCCCACCTCGGCAAGGGAGTCGAGGCACTCTTCGACCGCTGGTACACGAAGGTCGGCCTCCCCGAGAGCGAGCAGAGTCGGTCCAGTGGGCCTTTCACCGTGCTGAGTTTCTACCCCGAGGTCGAATCGACGGTCATCGTCTACGGAACCCTCGACGAGGAGCAGGCCAACTTCGACGCGGCGAAGAAACTCCAGGCCGCGCTCCTGCGCCGGGGGAGCAACGTCGAGGTCGTGCTCAGGCGCGACAAGGACACGAATCCGCCCGACTACGGCCGACACCTCCTGCTCGTGGGGCGGCCGGCGACGAACGCGATCGCGCGCGACTGGGCGAAGGAGTGGCCGGTGAAGTTCGGGCCGGCGTCGGTCGTCGTGAAGGGCAAGGCGTATGCCCATGCGGATACGGGAGTGCTGGTCGCGGGCAAGAACCCGATCGACCCCCGCTACAGCGCCGTCCTGGTCGCCGGGCTGTCGGCGGATGCCACCGTGGCGCTGGCGTCGCGGTTCCGCGATAGGGGCTTGCCGGCGGGTGAGGTCGTGCTGTTCGTTCGTGGCGGAGCAGCGAAGGCGATGGTGGTTCCCAAGCCTTCCCGCTGAGGCTCGCTGAACGAAAACAGGGGGTGAGTCCGT
>JANXSH010000646.1 GCA_025356615.1 Planctomycetia bacterium
CGATACGGCTCGGCGGGAGCCTCGCCCTCCTCGATACGGCTCGGCGGGAGCCTCGCCCTCCTCGATATGGCTCGCCCTCCCGCATGCCACGCATTCTACTTCTTGGATCCCACGCAATACAGGTACTTGTCCGATCGCAAATAGATGCACCCGTTCGCGATCGCGGGCGTCGCCAGGATCGTGTCGTCGAGGTCGTTCTTCGCCAACAGTTTCGGCTTGTCGCCCAGTTCGAGGACGGTCGTGCGGCCCTTGTTGTTGACCGCGTAGAGTCTGCCGCCCGCGACCACAGGCGAGGCCGAGAACGGCCCGTCGATGCGCTGCGTCCACACTTCCTTGCCGTCGGTCGCCGAGACGCATTTGACGTTGACGCTGCCCAGACCGTAGACCCGCCCGCCCTGACTGACCGGCGAGGCGTAGCCCGAGCCGAAATTCTCCGCCGTCCAGAGTTCGCGCGGCGGAGTGCCATCGGTGTTAGGCTTCAGGGCCGTCAGCCCGCCATCGCGGGGGGAATACAGAACGCCGTCGCTGTAGGAGGGGGACACCATCGACGAGATGCCCTTGCCCTCGTAGCTCCAGCGGACCTTGCCGGTCGCCGGCTCGACCGCGCTGATGTTGCCCGGCATCGGGAAGATCGCCACCGGCTGGCCGTTCGCCTCGCCGACGATCGGCGAGACCCAGTTGATCGTCTTGCTTCGCTTCATGCGCCAGAGGTTCTTGCCCGTCGTCGTGTCCACGCCCGCGATGAAGGAATCGCCCGCGTTCTCCATCGGCACCAGGAGGGACTTCCCCGCCAGCGTCAGCGAGGACGCCATCCCGACCTGATTCGTGATGTTCGGGTAGTCGCTCACCAGCGAGCGATACCAGAGCAACGTCCCGGCCCGGTCGTAGGCCACGAGGTCGCCCGTCGCGAACAGGGCGTAGACCGCCTTGCCGTCGGTCGCCGGGGTCGGGGCCGCCATGCACGTCATCGGATGACAGGCGGTGTTGCCCGTCGCCTTGAACTGGCGCTCCCAGAGTTTCTTGCCCGTGGCCTCCTCGAAACACAGCACATGGAGGCGGGATTCGCGATACCCCGAGCACGCGGTCACATAGACCCGCCCGTCGGCGATCACGGGGTTGGAAAGCCCTCGACCGGGCAGTCCCACCTTGTAGCGCAGGCCCTCCGTCTTGCTCCACTCCACCGGCAGGTTCGTCTCCGGCGAGACGCCCGTCCCGCCCGGCCCCCGGAACTGCGTCCAGTCCGCCGCCTGGACCGACAGCACCGCCAGGGCGAGGGGGATGACACTCACGATCTTCAGGATTCGCTTCATCACTTGTCCTCCTTCTTCGCGCCGGTCTGAGTGAACGGGACGGCGCAGCCGACCGTGTCGCAGATCCTCAGCTGGAACATCCACTTCTGTGCCCATTGCTCGTTCTGCTCGTTCTGGCACACCTTGAGGAGGAGCTCGTTCTTCCCCTTGACGAGCGGGACGCGGACGGCGTACTGGTCGATCCGGGTTCCGTGGTGGTACTCCTCGACCGCGAAGAGTTCTTTGCCGTTGACGAACACCTTGAGCGCGTTGATGCTGCTGGCCCGCAGGTACACGCTCCGCGCCTCCGGCACCTCGATGGTCGCATACGCATAGGCGATGGTCCCCTTGAGTGGGCCGAGTACCTTCGCGAGATCGACGACGCCCTGGGGGTCGGTCGTCGTGTGTTCGATCCAGGCGGCGTTCTTGTCGGCCTTGCCCTTGTAGGTCGCCGTCAGATCGACGCCTTTCTCGGGAGCGTAGGCGACATCGAACCCCTTGCTCTTGATATGGTCGAAGGGCGTGACCAGGTGCCAGCGACTCACGACGCCGAGCTGCTTCGCCACGTCGGGCTTGTCGCCGAGCTTCGTCAGGGTCTTCGCGATCGACTCGATCTGTTCGGGGTCGCCTGCGGCGTGGAATGCCTTGCGATACAGTTCCTTGGCACTCTTGTCCTTCGCGCTGATGGCGTCGGCACGCTTCACGGCGTCCTCGACCGCCAACCGGCGGAGGTCCGGCGCGGGGTCGGAGAGCATGTCCGGCAAGAGCCGATTCGCGGCGGTCTCGTCCTGCTTGACGAGCCAGGCGTAGGCCAGGGCGCGGGCACCGTTCGACTTCTTCTTGTCGGCGAGAGCCTTCTCGAACAGTTCGGGGGAGAGGGCTTTGTTCAGGGCAGCCTTCTCGGCGATCGCCTCGAAGGCGGGCTGGAGCCAGTTGCCCGCGACGACCTCGTCGTCGTTCATCGCGTCGAGGATCGGCGCGAGCGCCGCCGGCCCCATCGCCACGAGACCTTTCCACGCCTTCGCCGCCTCGGCGTTGCCTCGCCCCTCCTTGCCCACGGCGCGAATCGCCTCGAGGAGCTTCTTCGCCTGCACGGACGGTTCTGTCGAATCACCCACGAGCAGACCGACCGCGAGCAGTAGGCACGCCCCGGCGGATATCCCTCTCGACATGCTGAGATCCCTCCACGTCAGAACACCCGGTCGGTCGATCGCCGCCCGGTAGAGTAGATTGTCGGGTTCGGATGACAAGGTGACAAGGTGAGCCGCGACGCAATGCGGAGCGCCTACACATCTGCGGGCGAGGCGGCGCACCGCACGCAGGTTCGGATCACCTCCTGCACGCAGGCGACCTGATCCTTCAGTTCCATCGAGGGCATCCAACGGCTCGCGGGCACTTGCTCGGAGAGGAGCGGCAGGTGGACGAACAGCGTCCCAAAGCTCGCGGCGAACCTCCGCCGACGGTGCAGGAGATGGTAGTAGAGGTGATTGCACACATACCGGCCCGCCGAGAGCGAGTGTTGGACCGCGAACCGCGCCCGGCGAACCTCGACGAGGACGCGCTCGATTTCGACGCCCGCGCGGAGGAATTCCGGCCCCTCGGCGATGATCGGCTGTCGCCGCCGCAGTTGCCCCGCGTTGTCCGGCGCGCTGAAATCGTCGAGGTTGACCGCGCGGTCCTCGAGCCGGACATGCGTCGCTCCGCCGGCCTGCCCCAGCGCCAGCACGAAGTCGGGCCGGGTCTGCTCGATGCGACGCCAGGCGACCTCGACACACTCCCCCGCGACGACGGGCAAGATGGCCGTCTCGACCCGCACCCCCGCCATCGCCGAGGAGGCCAGCGCTCGCGCGACCTCCAGCGAGGCGTTGCGATCCTGCCCGCCGAACGGCTCGAACGCGGTGAGGAGGACGTGTCGCATCATAAAAACCAAAATGTGAGCCACAGAGAACACAGAGAAGACAAATACCAAAGGAGTAGTCGTTCCTCCACTCATGCACTTACCTTCTTCTCTTCTGGCTTCTCTGTGTTCTCTGTCTAGGGTTTAGGAGTTATTTTCCAGCCGTAAGTGATTACAGGACAATGATAAAGCGTTTGTTCAGTAAGCGTGGATCGACGCAAACTGCTTCGCTGAGGGCACGTTTTTCAAAGACTTGGCAAGGAGACTATAT
>JANXSH010000648.1 GCA_025356615.1 Planctomycetia bacterium
GCCCTTTTCGCCCCTGAGGACGTAGATATTGCCGTTCTGAAGATTCATGACGTAGGTCTGGATCTGCATGCGAGCGAGCTTGATGACGACCTCGTCGATGCTCAGGACCTTAGGGGGTCGTCGGCCCAGTTCCCCGCTGCCGGGCAAGGGGCCCCAGTCATCCATACGGAACTTATTGCCATTGACCGCCTCCATCTTCAGGGCGATGAGCTTTTCCTTCTCAGCGTTCTTGTCCGGCTTGTCGCCGTCGCCGGGCAGGTTATTCGGGTCGTTGAGGCGCTGGGTGATGAAGACGGCAGGGTCGGTCAACCCCTTGGCCTTCTCGTCGGGGCTGCCGCTGAACAGGCCGGGGCCAGGCCAGAGCAAGGCGACGATCATGAGCAACAGGGTGATGATGCCCGCGATGCTGAGGCCGATTCGTTCGCCTCGTTCGAGCAAGAGCTTCTTGATATCGAGCTTGGGTTTCGCCATGGGAGGCTATCCTCGAGAATGTTCGGTTCCAACGATTCCCCGTCGGACCCGAGGTCCGACGGGCGCGAAGGGGAGTCAATTCTTGCCGGGAACGACCGGCGTGGTGGGCGTGGTCGTTTCCTTGGGTCGAGCCGGGAATCGCTCGTAGATCGAGGCGAGGGCGTAGATCGACAGTTCGACGAGGCGGGCGTTGTCGATGACCCGGGCCTTCGAGGTTCCGAGGACACCACCTCCCCCCGCCGGGCGGGTGTTCCCGCCTTCCCCCCCCCCAGCCGGACGACCGAAGATGACGCGACCGCCGCCGCCGGGGGCCATGCTACCGCCGGGGGCCATGCTACCGCCAGAGAGCATGCTACTACTGCCGGGCATTGGGGGCATCATCATCCCTCTGCTGAGGCTAGAGGATCCGCCCGAAGGAGAGGTCGAGCCCTCGGGGCCGTCGGGCGTCTTGGGGCCACCCGTACCGGGGGCTTCAGACGCGGTCGAGCGGGTTACATCCCGGACGTGGTGGAACGACACCTGCGTGATCTGCATGCGCAGTCGCGAGTTGCTGAACGACGAAAGGATGTCGTGGATGTGCGCCTGGTCCACGATCAGCCGGACGACGATGGGCAGATGGCGGCACTGGGGCGTCACATGGAGGTAACGGTCTCGGGGTATCTTGTTGATCGTGGTGATCTCAGCCGCCGCCGCGCCACCTGGTCCGCCGGTCCCGCCTGGGCCACCCGGCATAGTCATACTGCCGCCGCCTCCGGGGGGCGCGGTAGACCCAGCTGGGGCACTCGTCATGCCGCCCGGCGCGCTGGGCGAAGCCGCCCCACCAGTGTCGGTTTTCTCAGGCGTTTCGACAGGCTCGAGCGCTTTTAGTTCCGGGTTCGGCTTCAGGCCGCCGACGAAGGTGCGGTGGGAGTGTCGGGCCAGAGCGATCATGTCCACCCGACGAACGGGAGATATCTCCCAGTCGAGTTGCTGCTCGATGAAGAAAGGCTTCTCCGGGTTGTTGATATCGATCGGGGCGACGGTGCGCTTGGTCTTGTCCAAACCGGCCTGAAAGATCGGTGCCTCTTTCCCAAAGGGGAGAGGCTCGCCGGAGATGAAGATGTCCCTGTAAGCCACGTCGGTCTGGAAGCGGAACGGCAGCCCTCGCGAGGTGCGCGGGTTGGCCAGCACCTGGGTGCGCTCATCGACGTTGACGTTCTTGATCGTGCTACGGTCACTGATGACCCAGTTCTTCCTGTCTTTGACAGTCTCGATGAGCAGGGTCAACTCCCAGTTGGCGTTGCGGAAGACGCGCTTCGCGGCGATCCCCTCGGGGGGCTTGTCGTCCTTGGCTTGGGGGATCTCCTGGAACAGGGCGACGGAACTCATCGCCTGGCGGATCAAGAAGAGCAGTTCTCGCCGGACCCAGTAGTCCTCCTGGGCGAGCCAGATCTCTTCCTGGGTCGGGGGGCTTTCGCGGTCCCACTTCTGCTCCGGGAAGACGGCGTCGAAGCCCCCGCTGAACTGGGCCGGGTAGACCAGCTCTTCGAGGCGGTCGAACTGCTCGTGATACCAGGTGCGGAACTTGCTGCGGATATTATGGTCCTCCGTGACGTTCTTCTTGCCCGTGCCGTCACGGACGAAGAAGGGGTCTGCGGGGTACGAGGGGCGGGTGGCGACTTTCAGCATGCTGTCGGGCCAGGTGTACATGCCCTCCTGCTGCTTCCAGGCCTTCGCCCAGATGTCGTCCTTGTGGGCGCTGAACTTCGCGCCGTGCTTCTTCCACGGCTCCTGATACGCCGCCGTCTTGACTCCCTTGGTCTTGGTGTCCTCGACGCCCTTCTTCGAGGTCTTGTAGGCCTTCTCGGCCGAATCGTCGCCGGGAAGGATGGCGATGACGACGCCGACGAACCAGAAGAGGACGAACACGCCGAGCAGAATCCAGAAGAGGTGCTTCTTCAGGGTTTCCTTATCGATTTTGGATGCCATGTTGGGATATCCTCGAGGCCCGCCGGTCGGCGGGAGGGTTGTGCCTGTTCATCGACGCGGGGAAAATCACTTGACGGGGACCGGCGGCACCGGATCGGCACCGGCGCGAAGCGCGTCCGAAGGGGTTCCCTCTTTCCAGATGAACAGGATGACGAATTCGGTCCTGACGTGGCCGAAGGTATTGGTCGTGGGGGTGTTCCCCTTGAGGGGGTTGCCTCCCGTGAGGCCTCCCGTGGGGCCTCCCGTGGGACCTCCCGGTCGGCCGCCGATGGGGGCTACGCCGCCGCTGGGGATCATGCCACCACCGCCACCACTGCCGCCGGGCATCATGCCGCCGCCTTGCCCCGCGCCGCCCGCGCCGCCCCGCGTGCTGGCCGACACCCATCCGGTGCGACTCGGTGCCGCCGGCTTCGTCTCGCCACCAGTGCCACCACTGCCACCAGGGGCACCGGGACTACCGCCCTGCATCCCTGGAGAAGTCATTCCTCCCCCCTGCATTCCGCCGGGAGGGCCGCCGGGCCGGTCCCCGCCACCAGTCGCCCCGCCGACGAGGGTGGCGAGTTCGCTGCGATCGATGATCTCGAAGTTGGAACTGTCGGCGGCGGGCCGATAGTTCGTCCTGTAGAGCAAGATGTGACTGACCCGATTGATGACAGGCACCTTGTTATCCTTGTCCGGATCGACCGCCGGGGATCCGGGTGTGGCCGGAGTGGCCGGAGGCGCGTCGGGAGTCGCGGGCTTGACATCTTTGACGATGCCGAGTCGGGAGATATTCTCCAACAGCGTCGCGGTGATGAAGTTGTCCCCTCCCTGGTGGAAGGTGTAGCCGGCCACTTCGATGACCCAGCCCTTGCCCTCGGGCTGGACTTTCCTGAAGTGATCGAGCGGGCGGACCTGGGCTTCTTGCTTGCCCTTCGTCGCCGCCTTCCAGTACGTCGATAGGTCGTCGCAGAATCGCGCATCGACCGATTCGATGCTCATTTGCACCAGGTCGTCGATGCCCCTCGGGAGCGGATCGAATTCCTTGACATCCTCCGGGGGCGGCTTGAGCCCCTCGCGGAGGCGGGTCTTGTACTCCTCGAAGGCCTCCGCCCCGCTCATGTTGACGCCAGCCGCGCGAGTGGGGCGAGTGTTGAAGTATAGCTTCATGCTCTCGGGCGGGATGTTCTTGCCGTCCGGCTGCGGGACGCAATTGCTGACGAATTTCCCCAGGTGCATCCAGTTGAGGCGCTCGGCCTGCCCGGCGACGATCGCCTTGACCGCCTCTTCCTCGTCCTGGGCCGCCTTCTTGGCCGCGACGAAGGCGGCTTCCTGGGCGTCGGCGGCGCTCTTGGCCTCATTGGCCTTGAGGATCGCCGCCTTGACCGACTCGGCCTTGTAAGGCCGCTGGTCGAGGTAGCTGCCCAGGGCGGCTGCCCCGAAGCCGAGCAGCAGGACACCGGCAGCGGCGACAGCCCAGGGCTTCTTGGAGCGGATGAGCCGCTCGAGGCGGAGTTCGCCCGGCAGGAGGTTCGTCACCAGTCGGCCACGCGACAGCCCCTGGAGGCAAAGCCCGTAGGCGACGCCGAAGCTCAGGATGTTGTCCTGGCAGATCGGCGTCGTGAGGATCTCCTCGCCGCCCAGCCGGGACAACTTGTCGATCTTGCGGACCTCGAGCTGGAGCTTTTCGCTGAGGTAGCGCTGGAGACCGGGCAGGCGGAAGGCGTTGCCCAGGCCGACCATGTATTCGATCTGCGCATCGCGGTGGGTGTTGGTGAAGTAGCCCAGGGAGCGTTGCACTTCGCCGACGAAATCGGAGAGGACCGGCTTGAGCGCGCCGAGGATCTTCTTGAGTTCGGCCGCCCCGGACTTCGTGGCGTTGCGCTTGAGGTGTTCGGCCTTGGCGAAGGTGAGTTTGAGCTCTTTCGTCAGGGCGCGGGTGAAGTGGTTGCCGCCCAGGGCGACGGCCCGTTGCCAGATGATCCGGCCCCCGTCGGTGATGACGAGCGTGCTGGAGTCGGTGCCGATGTCGAGGCCGACGACGCACGGCTCCTTGGCACTCGAGGCGGGCGTGGTCGAGTCCTTGCCGAGCATCTCGTAGGCGAGGAAGTTGCACAGCGCCAGCGGTGCCATCTGGACGAGGTTGACCTCGACGTTCACGTCCTTGAAGTGCTGGAGGAATCGGTTGACGATGTCGCGCTTCATGGCGAACAGGCCGACCTCGGTCTCGAGCGCGAACCCATCGACGACCTCGCCCGCGCCGAGCTTCTGGTAGTCCCAGACGACCTCGTCGAGGTTGAACGGGATCTGCTGCTTGGCCTCGAACTTGACGATGTCGGCGATCTTCTTCTCTTCGACCGGGGGCAGCTTGACGAAACGCGCCAAACCGCTCTGGCCGGGGACGGAGATCGCCACGGTGTCACCCCGGAGCGTGTTGCGGGAGAGGAATTGCTCCATCGCCTCGCGGGTCAACTGGTCGGCGTCGGCGTCGGGCTGGTTGAGGATCTTGGGGTATTCGATGTAGTCGAACGCGGTGGCGGTCAGCTTGCCGTCGATATCTTGGAGGCGCAGCGCCTTGAGGGCACACTGGCCCAGGTCGATGCCCCATACGCCGGGTGATGGCTTCATTGGATGATGATCTCCTCGCTCGAGAAACGACGCCAGAGAGTATGAGCGGTCGATGCCGTCTTGATTATATCATAACGAGTTGGGTTCGCAACCGACCCTCGCCAGGGTCGAGGTCTGAGACTCCCTACTCACGAAATAGAACACGCGAGGCGCGAGGTTCGTTGGCGGCGGAGATCGGGGGATGGTTCGAGGTGGTAACGGCAGTAGGTCCGGCGAGCCGAGCCGGACTCGCACACCCCTTGGTATGCGCTTATCTCGCCAAGATTTCTCCCTTGACCCGCGCTGCCCCGCCCGGCTATCCTTCCCATACGACCAATCACGCCCGCGCACGAATACGACCGGCAAGGGAACGCCGGTCCATACTCCTCACGGATGAGCATCATGTCGCAACGTGTCCTCGTCACCGGCGGCCTCGGCTACATCGGCAGCATCCTCTGCGAGCAACTCCTCGCGGCGGGCCACCGCGTGACGGCCCTCGATAATCTCTCCTTCGGCACCGGGCAGCAGGGCGTGTACCACTTATGCGCCAACCCCGCGTTCGACTTCGTCCAGGGCGACGTGCGCGACGAGTCGTGCATGCGATCCGCCCTGCGCTCCGCCGACGTGGTCGTCCACCTCGCCGCGATCGTCGGCGCGCCGGCGTGCGACCGCGACCCGCTCCTGACGACGAGCGTCAACCTGGAGTCGGTCCGGTTGCTGCACCGCCTGCGCAGCCCCGACCAACTCGTCCTCTACCCCAACACGAACAGCGGCTACGGAGCGACTTCCGGCAAGGCGTTCTGCACCGAAGACAGCCCCCTCGAGCCGATCTCGCTCTACGGGCGGACCAAGGTCGAGGCCGAGCGCGTCTTGCTCTCCGGGGGGCGCACCGTGGCGTTCCGGCTGGCGACGGTGTTCGGCATGTCGCCCCGGATGCGGCTCGACCTGCTCGTCAATCATTTCGTCTACGCCGCCGTGACCGACGGCACGCTCGTCTTATTCGAGAAGGAGTTCAAACGTAATTTCGTCCACGTCCGCGACGTGGCCGACGCCATGCTCCACGCGATGGATCACGCCGACGCGATGACCGGCAACGTCTTCAACCTGGGCCTGGATTCGGCCAACCTCTCCAAGGAGGAACTGGCCCTCACGGTCAAGAAGCACGTCGCGAAACTCTACATCCACTTCGCGCCGATCGGGCAGGATCCCGACAAGCGGAATTACGTCGTCTCCAGCGCCCGACTCCGCGAGGCGGGGTTCGTGGCGAAGCGGTCCCTCGACGACGGCATCCGCGAACTGCTCAAAGGGTATCGCATGTTCGGTCGCGGCATGTTCCGCAACGCGGGGTGATCCTCGACGTAGGGTGGGTCGAGCGGAGCGAGGCCCACCAGCACTTCACCGGCATCACTCCTAATCCTGACACG
>JANXSH010000682.1 GCA_025356615.1 Planctomycetia bacterium
CTCCGCTCGACCCACCCTACCTCCTTCGTTCAACGGTATTGGTTCTAGCCCTCCGCGTGAGACGCACAATCGTTACGGAAGGATTACACACCCGCTCGCCGCTTCGTCGTGACGATTATGACACATCGGGGCGTTGTTGAGAATGCCGGACGGGATAAGATAGTCCTTGATGAGCCTCGAACCCCCGAACGTGTTGATCGTCGGTGCCAGCGCGAGGGCGGCCGCCTTCTCGGCGCTCCGCGCGGGGCTGTCGCCGTGGTGCGCCGATTTGTTCGCCGATTCGGACCTGCGCGAGCGCTGTCCGGTGATCCGCGTTCCGGGACACTACCCGTCGGGCTTCCTCGGCCTCATGGACCGCGACGTGCCGGGGCCGTGGATGTACACCGGTGGGTTGGAGAATCACGCCCTCCTCGTCGGGCGGATGCAGGCGATTCGCCGCCTCTGGGGCAACGGCCCCGCCGCCCTGATCCGTGCGCGCGACCCGGAGACGCTCGCCGGGGCAGCCACGGCGGCGGGCCTCCCTTGTCCCGCCCTGACTCTGTCGGGCCACGTCGTCGGGTCGGGCGCGTGGCTGCACAAGCCGCGCGCCGGGGCGGGCGGCGCGGGCATTCGTCACGCCACAGCCGGCGAGCCGATCGCCACGGGCTGGTATGCCCAGGAGTTCGTCACCGGAGTCCCCGCCTCCGCCGTCTTCGTCGCGATCTCGGGGAAGTCGATCTGCCTCGGTTTGACGCGCCAGCTCGTCGGCGAGACCTGGTTGAACGCGCCGCCGTTCCGGTATTGCGGCAGCATCGGCGCGATCGGAACGTCGCCCCGCCTCGCCGAACGCCTCCGCCACCTCGGCGCGCTGCTCACGCGCCGCGCGAGCCTCATGGGCCTCTTCGGCGTCGATGGGCTTCTCGACGGCGACACGTTCCGCCCCGTCGAAGTCAACCCGCGCTACCCCGCTTCCGTCGAAATCCTGGAGTTGTCAACCGGAGTCCGCGCCCTCGACCTGCACCGATGCGCGTTCGAGTTCGTCTCCGGCCCTCTTCCGGTTCCCTCGTCGCCCAAAAGTGTCGTCGGCAAGGCGATCGTCTACGCCGTGGAGGACGGCGTCTTCCCGGAGGTGGGTCCCTGGCTCGACGGCCTCGGCGCACACGCCCTCGACGCGATTCCCGAGTTCGCCGATGTCCCTTGCGCGGGCGAGCCTCTCGCACGCGGGCACCCCGTCCTGACCGTGTTCGCCTCGGGATCGACCCCCGCAGAGTGCGAGCGCAACCTGCGAATCCGGGTCGCCGACGTGACGCGCCGGCTCTATCCTGAACCCGTTCGCCTCGAAGTGCGAGACACCCCATGAGCCTGAACGAATCCGCCCTGGTCATCGTGCAATCGATCCTCGCCCGCACCGAAGAGTTGCGCGTCGCCGAGCACACCGTCGCCGGTGCCCGCGTCCTCGACCTGGGCATCGCCGTGCGCGGCGGGTTGCAAGCGGGGCTGGAGTTGGCCCGCGTCTGTCTCGCCGACCGCGCCGACGTTTCGATCGTGCCCTCTTCGATCCCCGGCATCCCCGGCCCCGCCGTGCAGGTCGCCACGGACGACCCGGTGCGGGCGTGCCTCGCCTCGCAGTACGCCGGCTGGTCGGTCAGCGCGGGCAAATACTTCGCGATGGGATCTGGGCCGATGCGTGCGGCCCTCGGGAAGGAGGCGATCTACGACCACATCACCGGGCGCGAGGAGGCGACCCACGTCGTCGGCGTCCTCGAAACGCGCAAGCTCCCGACGGAGGAAGTGATCGCCTACTTCTCCGACCGCCTGGGCCTTCGCGCCGACCGGCTCACGTTCGTGTGCGCTCCCGCGTCGAGCATCGCGGGCAGCGTGCAGGTCGTCGCGCGGGCGCTGGAGACGGCGATGCACAAGCTGCACGAACTGAAATTCGACCCGAACAAGGTCGTCTCCGGCTACGGCGTCGCGCCGATGCCGCCCATCGGGCGCGACGACATCACCGCCATCGGCTGGACCAACGACGCCATCCTCTACGGCGGGCACGTCACCGTGTGGGTGGACGCCGACGACGACGAGATCGCCGCCATCGGGCCGCAGGTGCCGTCGTCCTCGTCGAAAGATCATGGCATCCCGTTCCGCGACATCTTCGAGCGCGCGGGCAAGGACTTCTACAAGATCGACCCCCACCTGTTCAGCCCGGCGAGCATCGAATTCTGTAGCCTGAAGACGGGGCGAAGACAGGTCTTCGGGCGGATCGAGCCGGACGTGTTGCGTCGATCGTTCGGGGGCTGAGATCCTCGCGAATCCGAGTCGCCCCGTTCGCGCCGTAGAACACGAGTCTCTGATGGGTGAATCAGCTAGATATCCTCGCGGCTTTCTTCACCGGGGCGTGCATTCTGGTGAGCAATGAACGAAGTCACCCGCATCCTGTCGGACCTCGCACGCGGCGACGCCCACGCCGCCGGGCAGTTGTTGCCGTTGGTATACGAGGAGTTGCGGAAGCTGGCGGCCGTGCGGATGTCCGAGGAAGCGCCCGGCAACACCCTGAACGCTACCGCTCTCGTCCACGAAGCGTATCTGCGGCTCGTCGGACCCGCCGACGCGGCCCCGTGGGACAATCGGGGCCACTTCTTCGCCGCCGCAGCGGAAGCGATGCGGCGTATCCTCGTCGAAGCCGCCCGCCGGAAGAAACGCGAGAAGCACGGCGGGGACCGACGGCGCGAAGAGCTGCACCCGGACCTCGTCGCCGCACCGGAGCCGGACGAGGAGCTCCTCGCCCTGGACGCGGCGCTGGCGAAACTCGCCCGGCACGATCCGCTGAAGGCTCGCCTCGTCGAGTTGCGTTACTTCGCTGGCCTGACCGGAGATCAGGCGGCCGAGATCCTGGGGATCTCGGCGAGTACGGCAGACCGCCACTGGACTTTCGCCCGTGCCTGGCTGCGTCGAGAAGTGCGAGCAGGCAACGCCCTCGAAGAAAAGTGAGAAAACTCCTGGTGCTGCGGGGGCCATGTCGTCGCATTGAGAGTAGGATCCGCACCGAGGTCGCTGGAAGAACCGCCATGAGCGAAGAGACCCTGTTCCACGACGCCTTGTCCAAACCATCCGCCGAGCGCCCCGCGTTCCTCGACGCCGCCTGCGCCGGGCGACCGGAGCTGCGCGCCGCCGTCGAGGCGCTGCTCGTCGCGCACGACGCCTCCGGGGGGCTGCTCGATCAGCCTCCGGTCCAGACCGTCGATTCCGACGCCGGACAGCCGGTCCACGGCACGGGGGCGTATAGCCCGCCACCGGAGGGGATGTTCCTCTCGATCGACCGCCCCGAAGTCCAGCCGGGCCTCGTCATCGCGGGCCGATACGTCCTGCAACAGAAGGTCGGCGAGGGCGGCATGGGCGAGGTCTGGGCCGCCAAGCAGACCGAGCCGGTCAAGCGAAAGGTCGCGCTGAAGCTCATCAAGGCCGGCATGGACTCCAGGGCCGTCCTGACCCGCTTCGAGCAGGAGCGGCAGGCGCTCGCCATGATGGACCACCCCAACATCGCCCGCGTCCTCGACGGCGGGCTGACGCCGACCGGCCAGCCGTTCTTCGTCATGGAACTGGTCAACGGCCTGCCGCTGACGAGGTTCTGCGACGAGGCCCGGCTCGGCATCCGCGAGCGACTGGAGCTGTTCGCCACGATCTGCCAGGCGGTGCAGCACGCCCACCACAAGGGCATCGTCCACCGCGACCTCAAGCCGGCCAACATCCTCGTGACCGTCATCGACGGCAGGGGCGTGCCCAAGGTCATCGACTTCGGCGTGGCCAAGGCGACCGCCGGCAAGCTCACCGACGAGTCGATGTCCACGCAGTTCGGGGCCGTCGTCGGCACCCTCGAGTACATGTCCCCCGAGCAAGCTGGCTTCTCCGGCATCGACATCGATACACGCGCCGACATCTACTCGCTGGGCGTCATCCTCTACGAACTGCTGACCGGCCTGCGGCCGATCGACGCGAAGCGTCTGAAGAAGGCGGCGCTGTCGGAGATAGTCCGCATCATCCGCGAGGACGAGCCGCCCAGGCCGAGCACGCGCCTGTCCACCGATGAATCATTGCCGTCGCTGGCGGCTCTGCGGCAGACGGAGCCGAGGAAGCTCACGGCGCTCTTGCGCGGCGAGCTGGACTGGGTGGTGATGAAGTGCCTGGAGAAGCAGCGAGACCGGCGTTACGAGACGGCCAACGGTCTGGCCCGCGACATCCAGCGCTATCTGGCGGATGAAGCGGTGGAAGCGCGCCCACCCTCGGCGCGGTATCGGCTGGGCAAGCTCCTCAAGCGCAACAAGGGGCCGGTCGTGGCGGCGGGACTGGTGCTGCTAGCGCTGCTGGTGGGGGTGACGGGGACCACCTGGGGGCTGTTCGAGGCCAAACGGCAGGAGCAGATCGCCCGCGACGAGGCGGCCGAGAAGGAGCAAGCCCGCGCCGACGAGGCCGAGCGGGCCGAGGGGGAGCGAATCGCCAAGGAGGATGCGCTGAGGGAGAAGAAGAGGGCCGAGGCGGCGCGGGACGACGAGGCGAGGGAACGCGGCTACGCGGAGGCGATCGCCAAGTTCGTCAAGGACGATTTCCTGGCCCTGACCAGCGTCGAAGGCCAGGGGCGGTTCGACGGCGAGGAGTTGACCCGGAATGCCACGCTACGCGAGTTGCTCGACCGGGCGGCGGGGAAACTGAAGGAGCGCAAGAACCTGGCACCGCGCACGGAAGCCGAACTCTGTTGGATCATCGGCCTCTCGTATCGCGGGGTCGGAGAATACGCACGGGCCATCCCGTTCCTGGAGAGGAGCGTCGAACTGCAACGCCAGATCTCCGGGCCAGAAGCGGAGGCTACCCTGTCTGCGCAAAACAGCCTGGCAGTGGCGTACAATGTCGCGGGGCAATACGACCGGGCCGTGCCGCTCTTCGTGGAGACGCTGAAACTCGAGAGAGCCAACCTCGGCCTCGAACATCCCCACACGCTCCAGAGCATGAACAACCTCGCTCGAGCGTACCTGTCTGCCGGGAAGCTGGACCTGGCCCTGCCGTTCTCCGAGGAGACGCTGAAGTTCATGAAAGCCGGGCTCGGACCCGAACATCCCCACACGCTCACCAGCATGAACAACCTCGCCCTGGCGTATCGGGCGGCCGGGAAGCTGGACCTGGCCCTGCCGCTCTTCGTGGAGACGCTGAGGCTCAGGAAAGCCAAGCCCGGTCCCGTTCATCTCAACATGCTTGGCAGTATGAACAACCTCGCCGAGGCGTA
>JANXSH010000776.1 GCA_025356615.1 Planctomycetia bacterium
GGTAAAGCCACATGCGGCCCAAGACCTCGGCATCTTTGACCTGGTCCTCGCTGTCGAAGTCGGCCCTGGCCTTCACCTCGACCCCATCAGCCAGGTCGATCGTCAACAACGCACGCCGGGCGCGGAACAACGGTGTCACGACGCGCATTTCGTCGAGTTCCATAGAGTCGTAGATCTCGTCGAAGGACCGCAGTTTCAGAGGTTCCTCTTTGAAACGGTCCGGGTCGAAACCCGGTCGCTCCTTTTGGGCACGATTCCGGGGCGCGGAAGGCGGGGCGTCCTTGGTGTTCAGGTCGTTGGTCGGAGGACCATCCTTATCGTCTGGTGGGGGTCGTTTTTCTTTATCCCTGCCATCCTCGAACACGGGACGACCCTCCTTGTACCCGCGTTTACGCATGCCGTGCGACTCGGCGTCGATCGAGCGGAAGATCATCGACGGTAGCAAGGCGACGACGACGGGGTGCTTGCCCGATGCGACCTTCAGCTCGTCGGCGAAGGGATGCGTCTTGCCGGGGCGAGCCAGGGCGGCGAGGTAGGGCACGAGGGCGTCCGGCCTGCTCTGAACGATGGTCCGGTCATCCGGCATCCAGACGGCGCTACTCAGGCGGGATCGCGAGCGCGCCTTGCTCATGACGATTGTTTTGCCGTGGACTTTCGTCTCGACGGTGTCTCCGAGGTGTTTCAGGAAGGCGTCCTTGTCGTAGGCCTTCGACGTGTGAAAGATCCAGACCCGTTCGGCCTGCATGCGGCGGCAGGCCACCGTCACTCGCTCGATGCCATCGGTCTTCAGGCCGAACGTCTTCTCGAAGTCCTGCACCGTCGTCTCCCCGCGTCCAGAGGAGAGGAGCGGCAGGAGACTCTTCACGTCTTTGTTCCGTACTATGTCGGCGACGCGGAAGGTGGAGAACCATAGCGCGTCATGGGGCACCAGGGCGAGGTCGGAAGGCAGTTCGGCCTGGGGCTTGTCAGCGTCTCCCGGCGCGGCGAACGTCGGGATCAGCAATCCCAACATCAGCACGACGGCCAGACCGGCCAAAGTGCGGCGGCTCAGAATGGACATCATCGTAGGGATCCTCTTCATGGGTGACGAAGGAATCGAACCGTACCACCTCCGACGACTGGCTTCGGAAAGGCCGGGCAGGTCTATCGGAACGTGGCATCGTTAGAATATGCACTTTGTACGCTTTTCAAGGAATAAAGGGCTTTTCTGAGGACCATGCGGTCTCCAACTGGAGACGATCGATCGGCCCGCACCCCGCCCTCAATGCCGCCGAGTCCTTGACGCCGAGGTTCTGGTAGATCTGTCGCGTCGCATCGCTGCGGTTGAGCGTGTAGAAGTGGATGCCCCGCACCCCATTATCGAGCAGGTCGCGGCATTGCTCGGTCGCCCAGTGGATCCCGACGCGGTTGACCGACTCCTCGTCGGCGCAGCGATCCACCGCCTTGAGGAGGCGGGCCGGGAACCGGGCACCCAGGGCGAGGCCGGCCATGCGGGTCATGCCCGACCGCGAGCTGATCGGCATGATGCCGGCGATGATGGGTACACCTATCCCCGCCAGTTCGCAGCGCTCGCGGAAGTCGTAGAAGTCGCGGTTCTCGAAGAACAACTGCGTGCAGATGTAGTCCGCCCCGGCGTCGATCTTCGCCTTGAGGTGGTCCATCTCCTCGAGCCGATTCGGCGTCGAGGGGTGTCCTTCGGGGAACCCGGCCACGCCGATCCCGAACCCGCGCGCGTCCGGCAGGTTCGTCCGCGAGCGGATGAACTTCACGAGGCCCGCCGCGTAGGCAAAGGCGTCGTTCTTGGGGTCGTAGTCGAGCAGAGTTCGCGGCGGGTCGCCCCGAAGAGCAAGCACATTCTCGATCCCCGAGGCGGCGTAGCGGTCGAAGATGGCGACCAGCTCCGCCTCGCTGTGGTTGACGCACGTCAGGTGCGACACCGCCGTCAGGTCCGTCTCACGCTGGATGCGGACGATCAGGTCGTGGGTCTTCTCGCGGGTTCCGCCCCCCGCGCCATACGTCACCGAGACGAAGGACGGCTTGAGTTCCTGGAGCCGGGCGATCGTGCCGAACAACTCGTCGAACCCCTCCTGCGACTTCGGCGGGAAGAACTCGAAACTGAACGTCGTGCGGTGCGCCCGAAGGATGTCCTGAATGTGCATGACCGGCCCCTGGTTGACTCGCCCGACTCGTTCGCCGAGACCCTATGGCGAATTGTCGCGGATCGGGGGGCGGTTGCCAAGGGCACCTCGG
>JANXSH010000783.1 GCA_025356615.1 Planctomycetia bacterium
GTCGTCGTGCAGTATCCCGGAGAGGCGCGAGAGTCCTCCGCGTTCGTCGGGACGCTGGACGCGGACACCGTTTCGCAGATCCTCGACAGCCCCGCGCGGAGCGAGCTGACCCGCCGACTCGGCAAGGGCGACTCGGCAGTCTGGATCGTCTTGGGAGGCGCGACGAAGGAGACCGAGGAGTTCCTCCAGAGAGAGCTAGACCGCCTCCAGAAAGACATCGTCCTGCCTGAACTCGACCCGGCCTTTCCGCTGCTCTCGCGACTGCCGTTGGAGCTGCGATTCACCGTCTTACGGCTCGATCGGGAGGATCCGAAAGAAGCCTTCCTCGTCCGCGCATTGTTGGGTAGTGCGGATGGCCTCTCCGAGGTGAAGGGGCCGATCGTGTTCCCCATCTTCGCGCGAGGCTGCATCCTTTGTGGCATCCACGGCAAGCAGTTGACCGCCGCGAACGTCGAACGCTGGGCGAGCTTCCTCTGCGGCCCCTGCTCGTGCCGCGTGAAGGAGTCCAACCCCGGCACCGACCTACTCCTCCGCGCCGACTGGGAATCGGCACTCGGCATCACCGACACGCCGCGCGACGACCAGGCTTCGACCACCGTAGCCATCCCGCCCGGCGGTAAGGCTGCCGAAGACACGCCCGAGGCGCGGTCAGAATCCCTGGCGTGGCTGTGGATCGTGATGGGCTTCGCGGGACTGGGCGCACTCGGGACGAGCGCCCGACTCCTGTGGCCTCACTCGAAACCCAACACCGCGTCCACCACCCAGCAGCCGCGATAGTGCGGCTGCTTCGCCCGGCTGTGTTCGAGGATCGTCTCGCAGGTGCATCCGGCGTCCTCGAGGGCGTCGGCGAGGTAGGGCAGGTCGCCGAAGCGATCCTCGTCGTAGATCACCCGCGCGAGGTGCTGGGCGGCCCCATCATCGGTGAGCAGCCAGAACGGATCGATCTGCAAGGGGCGAAACGGGTTGCCGAACAGGTCGTGCAGCACTCCCGCCTGCCAAAGGCGCTCGCCCTCCCAGGTAATCTCCGGCATCCGGTCACGAGTCATCATTTGGGCGTCATAGGCATCGCGAGCCGCTGACCGAGCGTCGTAAGCGCTGTCCCAGGCGGCGAACCAGGCCGAGGCGCGCGTCGCCGCCCACGCCGCGCCGCCGATGGCGTACTTGCTGAACGCAAAGGGGGAATTGCTCTCTCCGTTGATGCGCGCGACGGCGGCGGCGACTTGACCCGCCGAGGCGAGTTCGGCAGGAGTCGAGCGACCGTCACAGTAACGCTTGGCGACCTCGACGGCGTGGCGACATCGGTCGTCGGTGAGCAAGTGCCAGATGCGCTGACAGCAGCTGACCGCATACAGACGCAATTTGCGCGGGCTGGCGCGATCGCCGAGGTGATTGAGCATCGCCTCGGGGCTGGTGCAACCGAGCCATTCGTCCTCGGTCATGGTCGTGCCTCGTCGCCGGTCGTGGGGGTCGCGAATCGGGTCGGGTAGCAGTCCAGGGATTGCGGATCGACCGCATTTCCTCGACGAGATTTCCTTCGTCGCCTCGTCGTGTATGATAGCAACCGAGGGGGCATCATGAGCGACCAAAACGAGACTTTCCTTCGCCGACTCCAATCGGTCTGCAAGCGCCATGCCGACGCCCCCGCCCTCGTCTCGCCGACGCGGCAGATCTCGTATCGGGAATTGCCCCGCCACGTCGGCCGAGTCTCCGCGGCCTTGGCGCGTCGGGGGGTGGGTCGGGGCGACATCGTGGGCCTCTTCCTGCCGCGCTCGCCGGATTTCGTGACGGGTATGCTCGCCTGCTGGTCCTTGGGAGCGGCCTTCGTGCCGTTGTCCGATTCGATGCCAGCGGCGAGACGAGACGAGATGCTCGCGGAAACGGGCGTGCGAGTCGTCCTCACGCCCGAGGCACTCGGGGACGAACCGAACCCTCCCCCTGAATACGAAGCGGAGCCGGGCGACCTGGCCTATGTGATCTTCACCTCCGGCTCGACGGGCAGGCCGAAGGGCGTCGCCGTCGAACATCGCGGGCTGATGAACCTGTTCGACGCCCAGATCGTGGCCTTCGGGCTGGGTCCGGGCAGCCGGTGCCTCTGGATCCTGGGCATAACCTTCGACGCGACGATTTCGGACATCGGAACCGCCCTCCTCAGCGGCGCGGCGCTCCACATGACCGAGGACGACTGCGTCCGCGACTCGGACGCGCTGCTGGCGGCGCTGCATCGCTGGGACATCACCCACCTCGACATCCCCCCGGCCCTCCTCCGCGTCCTCGACCCCGGTCGGATGCCCCGGAGCCTCCGAACCTTGATCGTCGGAGGCGAGCCGAGTCCGCCGGGGGTGATCCGGCGCTGGGCCGAGCGCTTCCGCGTCGTCAACGTCTACGGCCCGACCGAGGCGACCGTCTGCTCGAGCCTCTGCGTCTGCGACCCCCTGACCTGGACCGCGCCGTTGCTCGGCTCGCCCCTGCCGGGCATAAGGTATCACGTCGTCGAGGACGAGCTACTCATCGAGGGCGACTGCCTGGCGCGTGGCTACATCAATTCCCCCGAGCTGACGGCGGAGCGGTTCGTCCTCCACGAAGGCCGGCGCGTCTACCGCACGGGGGACCGCGTGCGGCGACGCGGCGACGACTTCGTCTTCCTGGGCCGAATCGATCGGCAGATCAAGTTGCACGGACTGCGGATCGAGCCGGGCGAGGTCGAGGCGCGGCTCCTCGAGCTGGATGGCATCGAGAGAGCCGCCGTCGTGCTTCGGGAGCGACAGGGAGCGACGATCCTGGTGGCGTTCTGGTCCGGCACGCGCGACGAGGTTCGCTCCGAGTTGGCGAAGATGCTGCCCGTGTGGATGGTCCCGTCGCTGTGCATCAGGCTCGATGCGCTGCCCCTGACGGAAAGCGGCAAGGTCGATACCTCCGCGCTCCTCCGCTACCCACTGACGGACGAGGATACGCCCCCTTCGCGATCCGACCTGGGCGACCTGCTCACCGAGATCCTCGGTGCCGCCCCGGACTATGACCGCAGTTTCGCCGAGCAGGGCGGCGACTCGTTCGCCGTGTTGCGACTCGTCGCCGCCGCGTCGAGTCGCGGGTGGCCCCTCTCGCCGGGGATGCTCGCCGGGTCGAAGTCGTTGCGCGAGGCGATCGGCGGGGTGCATCACGATGAGGGGATGGACGCCGACGTTTTGCGTCGTGACGCGGCGCAGGTCTATTCGTCCCTCCCCGCCTTTTCTCCCGTCGAAACACCCAACCGACCCTCCTGCATCCTCCTCACCGGCGCAACGGGCTTCCTGGGGTCGCACCTCCTGGTCGAGTTGCTGCGTCAAACGTCCGCCGACTTCGTTTGTCTCGTCCGCGCGCAATCCGAACACGAGGCGATGGGCCGACTTCTCGCCGTGTCCCCGGAGCCATTTACTGGGCGCGTCCGGGTCGTGTGCGGCTCCCTGGACCGGCCGAACCTCGGCCTCCCGGACGAAACCTACCTGCGTCTCGCGGACGAAGTCGGGTCGATCTACCACAGCGCCGCGAGCGTCGATCTCGTGGCGGACTACGCCGCGCTTCGAAGCACGAACCTCCTGGGAACAGCGGAAATCCTCCGCTTCGCCGCGACGAGTCGGCCCAAGGAAATCCATTACGTCTCGACCCTCTCCGTCTTCGTGGCGACGGATCGGAACAACGGCACGCTCCTGGAGAGCGACGCCCTCGAGAACACCGCGCGTGTCCACGGCGGCTACGCGCAATCGAAGTGGGCCGCCGAGTGGCTCGTTCGCCGGGCCGAAGGCGCGCGGATGGCGATCTATCGACCCGGGTTGATCGTCGGCGGCCGGGGCGACTTCCTCACCCGATTCATCCAGGGACTCGTCCGCCTCGGCTGCGTCCCGCCCGTGGGCGCTACGAGTCTGACGATGGACATCACGCCGATCGACTTCGCGGCGCGGGCGATCGTTTACCTATCCCTGAGTGAGGCGAGACCGATGACGTACCACATCGCCGGTGCGGGAACCTTGTCCCTCTCACGACTCCTCGTTTCGCTGGCGCGACTCGGAAAGCG
>JANXSH010000805.1 GCA_025356615.1 Planctomycetia bacterium
CTGCGGGGATCTGGGACGGAGCCGAGGGCCTCGACGAGGGGGATGGGGGACATGCGAGCCTCCTTGCCGACGGGATTGGGCGTCCCCCGATTTACTCTCTTGCCCGTATCCGCCCAAGACCAAACAAGGAATAGCCCTGCTTCCACACCGCCACTTGCCGAAGTACCGGGTTGTCGAGCCGCCCCAACAGCGTTTCCACCTCTTCGGCCAGGAGGGCCGCCTCCTCGGGCGTCGGGCCGTCTCCCTCCAGGCCGTCGAACCCGGACGGGCCTGGTTCCCCGCCCTCCCTGTTCAGGGCCGCGTCGTCGCGCACCTGGCCCCCACCGCGCTTTTCGCGTAGGTGATACTTGATCTGGTCGGCTGCCTTACGGGCGGTCAGGACGACGAGCAGCGCCCAGAGGCCGTCGCGGTCTTTGAGGTCGGGGAAATGACCCTGTTCCGCCCTGCGACAGAAGCTGTCGAAGGCGCTGAGTGCGGCATCCTCCTCGTCGGCGACGCGACGCGACGCGCCGTGAAGTTTCTTGCGGGCCAGAGCCACGAGGCGGGGGTAGTAGCGCTGCCAGAGCAGACGCACGGCCTCGTGGTCTCCTTCGATCAAGCGTTCGAGAAGGCCGGTAATGGAGCCAGAGCTGGGCGAAAGTGGCATGAAGTACTTTCCAAGGAAAAGGGCGTGTCAGTCCCCGAGGAACAGCTGCATTCTCGCACGCCCAGGCCAAAGGAACATCAAAAAAAGTCAATAGGCCGAAATACAACGAACCCCCGACTAGAGTTTAGGAGTTGATCTCAAGGCTTCCAGTGTAACCACCTGTTCAAGTGTCAAAATTCTAGATGACCATTTCATAAGTTCGCTGCCAGTCGAGGCTTCTTCCGCTTGTAGGGCCGGGGTGGGTACAGGCGATGCTCGAACAGAGAGGGTCGAGTGCCAAACCAGGCTCGTCCCTGCTTCTGCTGTCGCCGGGCCTGGCTGAACGGCGTGCCCCGCACGAGCGGCTTACCCGCGTAGGTCCATTGGTACGCAGGCGCGTGTTGGCTATCGTACTCCTCCAGCCACGCCTCCGAGCGCCCCTCGAACTCCGCCATGCCGCCGAACACCCTGCGCCGCAGGAAACGCCTCGCCACTACGCGGAAGAACAACTCCACCTGATTCAGCCACGATCCGTGGATCGGCGTGAAGTGGAACACGACCTTGTGGCTCTCGTCCGTCAGGAACGCCCGTCCCTGCGCCCCTGTCCCCAACGGCCTTTCGTCGATCTCCGGGTCGCACGACTCCGCCACCCGTTGACGGACCTCCAGGGCTTCCGAATGGGTATTCAGGTCGTCCACGACCCAATCGTAGCGTTTCATGCCTGGGAACTGCCCCGCGACGTGGCGTAGATGAGCCGCCCGATCCACGGATGTCCGCGCCGCTAGCAGATCCCACACCACCTCCCCCGTTGGAACGCAGAAGGTGTTCAGCAGGCACCGCGTGCCGTGCCGGGTGTGGTCGAACTCGACCTTGGCCGGTCTACCCGGTCGTGCCTCCCGAGTCGGATGCGGCCGTCCGAGGGCCTGCGTGCCGGTCTTCTCGTCGCTGCTCAGGATCAGCCGACCTTCCGCGTAGAAACGCTGGGCGTCGAGGTACGACCCGCAGATGTCCTGCGCCTTGGCGTCGAAGTCCGGATCGTGACGGTTCAGCCGGTAGACACTCTCGTGAGGCTTCAGGTCGATCTCATCCAGGATACGCCAGATCGTGGATCGACTTGGCCCTGGGGGGATGAGGCTTCTCGGGAGCGACGGGAACCGTCCGACGGGCGAAGTCGGACGAGAAGTCCTCACGGGCGTGACGCTGCACCTCCTCGGGATCGCGTAGGAAGCGTTCCCGGTTGGCGCGTTCGTTGACGAAGGCGAACGCCAACTCGTCCAAGGTCCGGGTGGAATCGAGGTCGTCGTGATCGGCCGTCTTGCTACTGGCCAGGGTGATGATCGAGAGGCGTTCGGAGGGGGGGGTAGAAGCTCTCCGAGGTCTCCCGGAGCGAGGGGCGTCCTGGAGGCCAGCAAGACCATTGGCGACGAAGCGTTCACGCCACTGGCCGACGGTGTGGCGGTTGCAATCGAGTTCGGCAGCGATGCCCTGGTTCGAAGGGGTGTCCGTCTTGGAGGCGAGCAGGACGATGCGGCAACGGAAGACGAGGGCTCGTGGGGTGGAACGGGCGCGGACAAGGTCTTCGGGGTGGTCACGCATCTCGGCAGCCAACTCGACCGATGAGCCAAAGGGACGTGGCATGGCAACACTCCTGCCAAGCAAGACATGGCGATTCTCCGTAGGATCAGCATGGCAACCGACGACCCATGCGGCCAGACCACTGGCAGCGAACTT
>JANXSH010000806.1 GCA_025356615.1 Planctomycetia bacterium
CTCGGCGGGCGATCGACCGCGACGATGATGTTCGGCCACGTCGAGACGCGGGCCGAACGTATCGAACACCTCGATCGGCTGCGTCGATTGCAGGACGAGACGGGGGGATTCACCGCGTTCATCTGCTGGACCTTCCAGCCGGAGAACACCGAGCTGGCCCACATCGCCCCGGCGGGCGCGTTCGAGTACCTGCGGACGCAGGCCATCGCCCGGCTGTACCTCGACAACATCCCGAACATCCAGTCGTCCTGGGTGACGCAGGGCTTGAAGGTCGGCCAGACGGCCTTGCTGTTCGGGGCGAACGACATGGGCAGCCTGATGATCGAGGAGAACGTCGTCTCCTCGGCGGGGACGGTGCATCACCTGACGCTGCAACAGATCAAGGACGCCATCCGCGAGCTGGGGTATGTGCCGCGCCAGCGGAACGTGTACTACGAGTGCATCGACGCCGGGCCGGTGGGGAACGCGGTGTGAGAGGCTTTTGCGGAATGCGCCTGTAACGATTCCGCCGACTTCTTCGTTGATTCACTTCGAACCAGTCGGTAGGATTCACTTGTCCATCCTTGTCGGCGCGATCGTTGCGACCGACACGCCACACACGCGAAAGGGAGGCGACCAATGGCAATCGTGACACCCCCTAACGCTTCGCGAGCGATTCCGGCTACGCCCCCTATCAGCCTGGTCGATCGTATGCCCTTCATCGGGGCGGCGGCGGGTGGTCTGGTGGGCGGTGGCTTCCTCGGGGCACCCGGATTCTTCTCCGGGTTCGTCCTGGGTACGCTCGTCGCAATCCTGGCACCTGATGCCCCCAAGAAAGCCTGAGATGCCTCACTTCGACGTTCGCATCGTCTTGACCGTTAGCATGTTTGCTGGCGGTCTTCTCTATTGCGCCGTCAACTTCTTCACCAAGAAGGACTTCAGCCTCGCCCACCTGGTCCTCTCCATCCTGGGGTGTGCGGCGACGGTTGGGGCGGCCAACCTGATGGTTCTGGCCTGGATGCCGGAACACCTCGTTCACATCCATGACCTGAAAGGCGAGCCGGTCCCACTGGACACCATCAAGGTGACGATGAGTGATTGGCACTTCTACGAGATCGTCGGCGGTTGCATCATCCTCTTCATCTTCGAACTACACTTGCTCTTCAAGGCGGTTCAGGGGCGAAATCATTGACCGAATGCGGGAATTCGGGGGCGGTAACATTTCTATGCCGCCCGTGGCGGATCCCTCACAAAGTTATTCTTTCTCCGAGGTCTTTCGATGTCCCCGGTCGAGCCACTCCCGGCACGCCCCTCACCCCTGATCCCCTGGCGTGAGATGCTCGCGCTCGACCTCCGGTCGCTGGCGCTGCTGCGCATCGGCCTCGGGGTGTTGCTCGTCCTCGATTGGTTCGATCGGGTTCCCGATCTTCGGGCACATTACAGCGACGACGGCGTCTTCCCCCGGCAGGTTCTCGAGGGCATCCTACCCATTTCGATCCACCTGTTCCACGGCTCGACGTGGTTCCAGGGTGTGCTTGCCGGGATCGCGTTCGTCCTCGCGGGGCTGCTGATCGTGGGGTATCGAACCCCTGTCATAACGCTGTTCAACTGGCTGATGCTCCTGTCGGTGCATGGGCGAAACGTGTCCCTGCTCCAGGGCGGCGACAATCTCCTTCGCCTCCTCTTGTTCTGGGGGATGTTCTTGCCGCTAGGCGCGTGCTGGTCGATCGACGCGAGGGGGCCGCGCGCGAAGCCCCGCGAGAAGTCGGTCGCCTCGGTGGCGACGTTCGCCTTTATCTTGCAGCTGTGCCTGATCTACCTGTTCGCCTCGGCGTGGAAGTGGGCACCGGAGTGGCGCGACGACGGGACGGCGGTCCACCAGGCACTCAGCGTCGAGTGTTTCACGACGCGATTCGGACTCTGGTTGCGCGAACAGGAGGGGCTGTGCCGGGCGCTGACGTACTCGACCCTGTATCTCGAGGCGCTGGGGCCCGCCCTGCTCTTCCTGCCGTTCTCCGTGAGCCGACAGCGCTTGTTCGTGATCGCGTCGTTCCTGATGTTCCACGTCGGCCTGGCGATCACCCTCGAGCTGGGCAACTTCCCCTGGGTCTGCTGTGTCATGTGGCTGGCCCTGGTGCCGACCGCCTTCTGGGATCGACTGGAGAGGCAACTTGGCTGGCGACGGTTCGAGGTCTTACTCCCCTCGCCCCCTGTACTCAGGGGGAGAGGGGTGGGGGGTGAGGGGGAGGTCGCGCGCACTGAAGACCCCCTCACCCCTAACCCCTCTCCCCCGAGTACGGGGGCGAGGGGGACCGGAGAAGAATCCCTCATCTCTGACCCGGAGCCTGCCTGGGCCGCGCCTCGTGGGCCGATCTCGCGGGCGCTACTGGTCCTCTGCATGGCCTACGTCTTCCTGTGGAACCTGCGATACTTCGACTATCAAAAGAATCGATACTTGTTCCCCGATCAGATGTCGCAAATAGGCTGGACGCTGGGTCTCGAGCAGGGCTGGGGGTTGTTCGCGCCGCGACCCGGTCGATTGAGCGGGTGGTTCGTCATGGTCGGCACTTTGGCGGACGGGACGAAGGTCGATCTGTACAACGGAGGGGGGCCGGTAGACACGACTCGGCCCGAGTTGATCTCGGCGACCTTTGCCAACGGGAGGTGGCGGAAGATGATTACCAATCTGACCGCCCTGTCGCCTTCGGGCAACCCGATGTACCCTCCCCTCCTACCGGGTTACGCGCGCTACCTGTCTCGCGAATGGACGCGCGAACAGGGCACCTCGAATCCCTTGCGGGTCGTCGAAATCATCTACATGCAGGAACTCGTCATGCCGCCCGGAGAGAAGGCCGACCCTCCCCAGCCGATCACCCTGATCCGCTACGAACCGCAGGACGAGTCATGATGGCCGACGGTGCATCGCCGACGATCCGCGTCACGGGGCTGATGAAGTCGTTTCGCGACCTGCGGCGCGGCCTCGTCCACGCCGTCGATAGCGTCACGTTCGAGGCGCGGGCCGGCGAAATCTTCGGGCTGCTCGGCCCCAACGGCGCGGGCAAGACCACGACCATGCGAATCCTGTGTACCGTCCTCCGCCCGACCGGCGGCGAGGCGGTCGTCGCGGGCTACGATGTCGCCACGCAGCCCGCGATGGTGCGCCAACACATCGGCTTCATGTCGGCCAATACGGCCCTCTATGACCGCATGTCGGCGTGGGAACTCGTCGGCTACTTCGGTCGGCTCTACGGCATGACCGAGGGGCGACTCCGCGAGCGCCTCGAGGATGTCTTCACGCGGTTGCAGATGAACGACTTCCGCGACATGCTCTGCGCGAAGATGAGTACCGGCATGCGTCAAAAGGTGTCGATCGCGCGGGCGATCATCCACGACCCGCCCGTGCTGATCTTCGACGAGCCGACGGCGGGCCTGGATGTCCTGGTCGCGCGGGCGGTGATGCAGAACATCGAGCAACTCCGCCTGCTCGGCAAGTGCATCCTGTTCTCGACGCACATCATGCGCGAGGTGGAGCGCTTGTGCGACCGCGTGGCAATCGTCGCCAAGGGCAAGGTCCAGGCGTGCGGCACGCTGCGCGAGTTGCGGGAGCAGCACGGGCAGCACGACCTCGAGGAGCTGTTCTTCCAACTGGTGAAGTGAAGGGGCAGCGAAAGCCTCAGAGCGTGTGAAAGATTGAGGCGAGCCGGGAGCGTTAGCGACCGGAGTGATCGACCGGAGTGATCGACCGGCGACCTCCTCTAGTCTTTACG
>JANXSH010000838.1 GCA_025356615.1 Planctomycetia bacterium
GCAAGATGCTGTTCGAGGGGACCGTGGACGAGGTCCAGCGGAACGAGAAGGTCATCGAGGTCTACCTCGGGCACGACAAGAAGGACGCTGCGGCCAAGAAGCCCAGGCATCGCGTAGGTGCGCTCACGAGTTCAGCAGCGAGCTGAGGCTCAAGGAGAGAGGTGAGGTCGGTGAGCGTCTGACCCCACCCCCCAGCCCCCTCCCCTAAAGGGGAGGGGGAGCCAGACCGAGTCAACTCCGGTCCCCCCTTCCCTTTAGGGAAGGGGGTTAGGGGGTTAGGTCTAACCAGCATCGGACCCTAACCCCTCGCCTGCAACGAGAGGGGAGCCATATAGAACACGGATCACCCATGCTGCTCCAAGTCCATCAACTCAACGTCTCCTACGGCGAAACGGCGGTCCTTCGTGGCGTCGATCTGGAGGTCCCGGCGGGGAAGCTCGTCTGCCTGATGGGGCGCAACGGCGTCGGCAAGACGACGCTGCTCAAGAGCATCATGGGGCAACTCCGGCCGTCCCAGGGCACGGTCCGCTTCAACGGCGTGGACCTGACGCATGCGCGGCCGGAGGTCCGGGCGCGGGCCGGCATCGGCTACGTCCCGCAGGGCCGAGAGATATTCCCCCAACTGACCGTGCGAGAGAACCTCCAGATCGGCCTGGAAGCGAACCCCCGCCGCCTCCGCGTCGTGCCCGAAATCGTCTTCGAATACTTCCCCATGCTCAAGACGATGCTCGGGCGCAAGGGCGGCGTCCTCAGCGGCGGGCAGCAGCAACAACTCGCCATCGCGCGGGCGCTGGTCGCCGAGCCGAAGCTGCTCATCCTCGACGAGCCGACCGAGGGCATCCAGCCGTCGATCATCACGCAGATCGGTGAGGTACTGCACGAGCTCAAGGGGTCCGGCAACATGGCGGTCCTCCTCGTCGAGCAGTACCTGGAGTTCGCCCTCGATTTGGCGGACAGCTACTACGTCATGGAGAAGGGGGCGATCGTGCTGCACGGCCACTCCGCCCAGGAGGACCGCGAGGCGATCAAGCCGTATTTGTCGTTCTGACCGCGCCGCGCCCTGCTCCCTCTAGGGAAGTAGGCGAAGCCCAGCGGTTGCAACCGCTGGGCTTGTACCAGCGTCTCTCACTTGCCTACTTCCGTAGTCAACCGCCCTCTGTTCCCGGTTCACGGTGGGTCGTATCATCCCCTCCAGTTCCGCGAACCACCGACCGGGAGCGCCCATGTCCTCACCCACCGCCGAGGGAGAACGCCTCGAACAGGACCGCCTGGGGCTTGCCGCGTGGAAGCGCTGGGGGCCGTATGTCAGCGAGCGCTCCTGGGGCACGGTCCGCGAGGACTACAGCCCCGACGGCAAGGCGTGGGAGTTCTTCCCCCACGACCACGCGCGGTCGCGCGCCTACCGCTGGGGCGAGGACGGCCTGGCCGGGTTCTGCGACCGCTACCAACTCCTCGTCTTCTCCCTGGCCTTGTGGAACGAGCGCGACCCGATCCTCAAGGAGCGCCTCTTCGGCCTCGTCCCCACCGAGGCCAACCACGGCGAGGATGTCAAGGAACTCTACTTCTACCTCGACTCCACCCCGACGCATTCGTACCTTCGCTACCTCTACAAATACCCCCAGTCGGCGTACCCCTACGCCCGACTCGTCGAGGAGGGGCGACGGCGCAACACCGGCCAGCCCGAGTACGAATTGCTCGACACGGGCGTCTTCGACGACGACCGATACTTCGATGTCGTCGTCGAGTACGCCAAGGCCGGCCCCGAAGACATCTGCATTCGCATCGAGGCGTTCAATCGCGGCCCCGAAGCAGCGCCGTTGCACGTTCTGCCCCACCTGTGGTTCCGCAACCGCTGGTCTTGGGGGCCGACACCTCTGGCCGAGCCGACCATTCGCCTCGGCCCGACGGGGCCGGGCACCATAAGCCTGTTAGCCGATGACAGCACCGGAGTGCCGCTCGAGGGGCTGCCCTTGCCCTACTCTCTCGGCCCGCGCTACCTCCACGGCGAGGCGAGTGGCACACCGCTGTTCACCAACAACGAGACCAACCGCGAGCGCGTCGTGGGCCGGTCGGCACGCAACCGCTCCCCTTACGTCAAGGACGCCTTCCATCGCCATGTCATGGGGTGGAAGGACTGCATCAACCCCGCGCAGGTCGGCACCAAGGCGTGCTTCCACCACCGCGCGATGATCCCGGCAGGCGGCTCGGCCGTCTTCCGCCTGCGCCTCACACCCGATGCCACGCCGACACCACCGGAAGACGTGGACCGAGTCGTCGCGCTCCGACGCGCTGAGGCGGACGCATTCTACGAAGCGCTGCACCCACCGAAGGCGACTTCGGACGAGCGCCGGGTGCAGCGGCAAGCGCTCGCGGGGATGCTCTGGACGAAGCAGATCTATCTCTTCGACGTGGCCAAATGGATGGACGGCGACGACCCGGCGACGCCACCGCCCGAGTCGAGGAAGACGATCCGCAACGTCCACTGGCGGCACCTCAACTCGATGCGCGTGCTGTCGATGCCGGACAAGTGGGAGTACCCGTGGTTCGCCGCCTGGGATCTCGCCTTCCACGCGGTGGCCCTGGCGCTGGTCGATCCCGAACTGGCGAAGGAGCAACTCTGGCTGATGCTCTTCGAGCAATTCCAACACCCCAACGGGCAGATCCCGGCCTACGAGTGGGAGTTCTCGGACCTCAACCCGCCGGTCCACGCCTGGGCCGTCTGGCGGGTCTACCACATCGACAAGCGGCGCACGGGGCGCGAGGATCGCGTCTTCCTCGAGAAGTGCTTCCACAAGTTGCTCATCAACTTCGCCTGGTGGGTCAACAAGGTCGATGCCGAGGGCAACAACATCTTCGAGGGCGGCTTCCTGGGGCTGGACAACATCACGGTCATCGACCGCAGCAACAAGCTCCCCGACGGGACTTCTCTCAAGCAGTCCGACGCGACCGGCTGGATGGGGATGTTCTGCCTGAACCTCATGCGCATCTCGCTCGAACTGGCGGAGAAGAACCCCGCCTACGGCGGCCTGGCGACCAAGTTCTTCGAGCACTACGCCTACATCGGCTCCGCCATGAAGAACGCCGGCAACCGCCACTTCGAACTGTGGAGCGAGAGCGACGGCTTCTTCTACGACGTGCTGCGCCATGCCGACGGCAGCTTCCACAAGTTCCGCGTCCGCTCGCTGGTCGGCCTCATCCCGCTCTACGCCATCGAGCGCTTGCCGGAAGCCTGGCTCGACCCTCACCCGACCTTCCTGTCGAACCTCCAATGGTTCCTCGCCAACCGCGGCCACCTGACGCAGCTCTGCGTCAACACGGTCGAGCGCGACGGCAAGCGCGTCCACGTCCTCTCGCTCATCAACGAGGAGCAGCTGCGGCGAATCTTGGCTCGCGTGTGGTCCCCCGAGGAGTTCCTCAGCCCGCACGGCTTGCGCAGCCTGTCGAAGTACCATCAGGAACACCCGTTCGCCTTCGGCGGAAACGAGGTCCGCTACGAGCCGGCCGAGTCCGTGGGCCTGCTCAAGGGGGGCAACTCGAACTGGCGCGGGCCGGTGTGGTTCCCGACGACGTTCCTGATGATCGAGTCGCTCCGCAAGCTCGGCGAAGCCTACGGGCCGACCTTCACGGTCGAAAGCCCCATCCCAGGTGAACCGGCCGTGACGCCGGGAGAGATGGCGCGCGGCCTGGCCGACCGACTGATCGGCCTGTTCACGCGCGATCAGGACGGGCGAAGGCCGGTCCACGGCAAGCAGAAGAAGTACCAGGACGACCCGCACTGGCGCGACCTGATCCTGTTCTACGAGTATTTCAACGGCGAAACGGGCGAAGGGCTTGGGGCGTCGCATCAGACCGGATGGACGGGACTAGTCGCGACGCTGATCGACGAGTGGCGGCGGTGAGAGCGGGCGAAAGCCCTCAGATTCAGGTCCAATCCTTCTCCCGTACCTGTGAGTGCTTCCGCCTACTTCCCTAGGCACGCCCTCGGCGACCGGCGCGCCTCAGAATGGCGGAAGCAAAGCCCAGCCGCAGTACCGGCTGAGATGAAAGTCATCCCTCCTTCGCCGTCGGAGTCACCCTGGGCGCGACCAGCTCGTACAGCACCGGCAGGACGAACAGCGTCAGGAGCGTCGAACTGAACAGCCCCCAGACGATGACCGTCGCCAGGGGGCGTTGCACGTCGGAGCCGAGGCCCGTCGCCAGCGAGGCGGGGAACAGGCCGCTGATCGCCACGATGGCCGTCGCCAGGATCGCCCGCAATCGCTCTTGTGCCCCTCGGACGATCGCCTCGCGCCGGCCCAGGCCGCGCTCTTGCAGCGTCATGATCCAGCGCACCATCAGCACGCCGTCCATGATCGCGATGCCGAACAGCGCGGCGAAGCCGACGCCCGTCGAGACGTTGACGTGCATGTCGCGGACGTACAGGGCGATGACCCCGCCGACCCCGGCGAACGGGACGAGCATCACGACGAGGCCGGCGGCGCGCAGGGATCTCAGGGTCATGAGCAGGATGAGGAAGATGAGCAGGATCGTCGTCGGGATCAGGATGAGGAAGTGCCGCTTCGCGCGCGTGAGGTTCTCGAACATCCCCAGCCAGCCGACCTTGTAGCCGTCGGGCACGCTCGGGCTGATCGTCTCCTCGAATCGCTCCTGGGCGTCCTTCACGAAGCCGCCCTGGTCCCGGCCGACGATGTCGCAGCGCACCGTGATGCGCCGCTTGCTGTTCTCACGCGCGATCATGGTCTGGCCATCCACCACCTCGATGCGCGCCACCTGCGACAGCGGGATCGGCTGGCCTTCCGCCGTGTGGACCGGCAGCCGGCCGACCGCCTCCGGGGACTTCGAGGCGTCGCGGTCGAACCGCGCGACGATGTCGAACCGCCGCTCGCCCTCGTAGATCGTCCCGATCGGGTCGCCGCCCAGCGAGGTCGTGATGAGCTTGTTGACATCCGCGATGCGGACGTTGTAGCGCGCACACAGGGCGCGATCGGGGATGACCAGGAGCTGGGGTTGCGGCCCCTCCTGTTCGATGTTCACGTCCTGCGCGCCGGGCACGTCCCGGAGCAGGGCGACCGTCCGCCGACCGAGGTCGAGGAGGATCGCCTGGTCCGTGCCGGTGAACTCGACGGCGAGGTTCGCCGAGGTGCCGTTCGTGTCCTCCGTCACGCTGTCGATGATCGGCTGAGTGAAGTTGAATCGGGAGGTCGGGAACTCGGTCCGCAGCCTCTCGCCGATGGCGGCGACGAGTTCGTGCTTCGTCTGGAACTGCGTCCACGAGTCGCGCGGCGCGGGGCCGATCATGATCTCCAGTCGGCTCGGGGGGAACGGGTCGGTGCCCGAGTCGTTGCGCCCCGCCTGGGCGATGACGAACTGCACGTCCTGGAACTCCAGCACCATCTCGCGGATCCGCTTGCCGAACTCGCTGGACTTCTGGAGCGAGGTGCCCTCGGGGAAGTTCGCCCTCACCCAGATGACCCCCTCGTCCATGTAGGGCAGGAACTCGAAGCCGAGCTTCGGCAAAATGCGGAAGCCGATGAACAGGAGCGCCGACGCCACGACCCCGACGACGATCCAGCGCGAGTTCAGGAGCGCCCGGATGATAAGCCCGTAGACGGGGCGGAACAGCTTCAGCGCCGGATTCTCCCACTCGCGATACCCGTTGCGGAAGAAGATCGTCGCCAGGACGGGGACGACGAACAGCGAGAACAGCAGCGACCCGCCCAGGGCGTAGACCATCGTCAGGGCCATCGGGCGGAAGAGCAGGCCCTCGATGCTCGTCAGTGAGAGCAACGGTAGGTAGGCGACGACGATCATGATGACGCTGAAGAAGATCGGCCGATCGACCTCGAGGGCCGCCTCGTAGACCTTCCTCGCGACGGTCTTCTTGTCGTCGCCCTCGCGGTTCTGGCCGAGGCGGTGGGCGATGTTCTCGGCCATGATGACCGCGCCGTCCACGATGATGCCGAAGTCGATCGCGCCGATCGAGAGAAGCCCGATGGGGATGTTCGTCAGGTACATCAGTACGAGCGCGAAGAGGAGCGAGAACGGGATCGTCAGCGCGACCAGCGCCGCCATGCTCGGCCTGCCCAGGAACAGCAGCAGCACGAGGACGACGAGCGTGATGCCGAGCAGCACCGAGTGGCCGACCGTGTGGAGGGTGTTCGCGACGAGGAAGGTGCGGTCGTAGAACGGTTTCACGCGGACGCCGGGCGGCAGCCCGGTCGTGTTGAGTTCCTCGACGGCCTCCTTGACCTTGTCGAGGACGCGCGAGGGGTTCTCCCCGCGCCGCATCAGGACGATACCCTCGACGGTGTCGTCCGAGTAGTCCTTGCCGAAGATGCCCGAAGGCGGCATCGCCTCGTAGGTGACGGCGGCCACGTCGCGGAGGTAGATCGGGTTGCCGGCGATGGACTTCAGGAAGATGTTGCGGACCTGGTCCGCGTCTTCCAGCGAGCCGGACGACCGCACGACGAACGACATGCTGCCGCGCGTGAGGACGCTGCCGCCCGCCGAGGTGTTGTTGTTCTTGACGGCCTCCATCACGTCGTTGAGCGTCAGGGCGTAGCGCTCGAGCTGGGCGGGGCGGAAGCTGATCGTGAACTGGCGTGACTGGCCGCCGAAGTTCGACACGTCGGCGACGCCCTGGGCGCGGAGCAGGCGCGGGATGACGACCCAGTCGTTCAGCTCGCGGGCCTTCATCACGTCCACACTGCCGTCGTTGGTCAACTCGTAGCGGAAGACCTCGCCGTAGGCCGTCGCGAGCGGGCCGAGGTCCGCCTTCGCCCCCTCGGGGAGTTGCAAGGTGGCCAACTTCTCCTGCACCCGCTGCCGCGCCCAGTAGCTCTCGGTGCCCTCCTCGAACATCATCTGCACGACGGCGAGGCCGAAGATCGTCCGCGAGCGGATCACATCGACCTTGGGCACGCCGCGCATCACGATCTCGATCGGGATCGTCACCTGGCGCTCGACATCCTCGGGGGCGCGGCCGGGGAACGTCGTGATGACCTGGACCATCTGCCCGCTGATGTCCGGGTAGGCGTCGATCGGCTGCTGGAAGAACGACCACGCACCGACGCCGGAGATCACGGCGACGACGATCAGCACCAGCCAGCGCTGGCGCTGGGCGAAATCGATGGCGGCGGCGATCATGGGTGCTTGCCTTTCGCGGGCGAAGCCTGTTCGGGTTGCGTCGCCTGGAGGATGTAGGGTTTGAGCAGGATCGCGCCCCGCCCCAGGAATTTGTCGCCCGGCTCCAGCCCCGAGTAGATATCGACATCCTTGCCCTGCTGTTCGCCGACCTCGACCTCGCGGACCTGCCAGAGGTCGCCCTTGATGAGGACGACGACGTAATCCGCCCGGCCGACGTGGACGACGGCGTCGGCCGGCACGCGGAGTACCTCGCGCTTGTCGGTGCCCAGGCCGATCTCCGCGAACATGCCGGGCCGGAGATCGTCCTCGAGATCCTTGACCTTGAACAGGACGCGGAGCGTGCGGCGCTCGCGCGTCACGACCGGCGACAGGCGGGCGACCTCGCCGGAGAAGACCTTGTTGGGCACGCCGAAGAATCGGGCCTCGCACTGTTGCCCGACCTTGATGCGCGTCACGCGCGCCTCGGGCACCTCGGCCATGACGATGTCGTCGTCCGACGTGATCGAGCGGAGGAGGTCCGGCTCCAGCCCCGCCTGCTGGAGCTGGCGCGACAGGGCCGCCTCGTTGCGGCGGGCGATACGGACCGCCGTCTCCGCCTCGTAGGTGTCCTTGCGGCCCGTGATCGTGAACTGGAGGAGGTTCGCGTTCTCGGTGTCGAGATCCTTCTGCGAGTCGGTCCCGATCTCGACGAGCTTCGCCAGGCGCGCGACGACCTTGTCCTGGGCCTTGACCCGGACCTCGGCGAGTTCGCGGATCGCCTTCAACTGCGTCGAGGCGAACGTCACGTCCGCCTTGGCCTTCTCGAAGTCCGTGTAGGCGGTGAGCAACTCCGGGGCGTTGAACTGCCAGTAGTCCACGCCCTTCTCGGCACCCGGCCGGAGGCTCGCCACGACCGTGCCCGACGTGTTCAGGATGGCGTCGCGGACGCTGCGCGACTCGAGCGTCACCACCGCGAGTTGCTCGTAGAGCTTGCTCGCGGGGTCGATGCGGATCCGGCCCGGTCCGACCACGACGACCGCGGGAGACGGCCGTTCGGGCCGCCCCTCGCCCCCGTCGTCCGCCTTGGGCGGGAAGTACAACAGCCAGACGAGCGTCACCCCGGTAAGCCCCAGGGCGACGAGGAACTGGAATCCCGACCACAGCCGACCCAGGAGGGACGGCTTCGCAGGCTCATTTCCCGGCGGGGGGGACGGGTTCGGGGACGGTTCGCTCATGGGTGCTCACCTGGGTTCCTGTGGCCGATCGGAGTTTGTAGAGCGCGCGCCAGGCGGCGGCGCGGCTGTTGATGGAGGAGCGGAGCGTTTCGCGGTAGGCCCTCTGCGCGTCGAGGACTTCGAGCAGCGTCCGGCTGCCGAGGCGGAACGCCTCCTGGATGCGATCGCGCACTTTGCGGGCCAGTTCGATTTGCTCGTCGGCGTAGACCTCGGCCGTGCGGAGGGCGGTGCGGTATTCGACGACGATCAGTTCGACCTCGGACCGCAAATCGACGAGATCCCCCTCGAGTTCGTGCCGCCGCTGGGACGCGACCGAGCGGGCCTTGAGGCGGTTGCCCTGGTTTCGGTTACAGATCGGGAGGCTGATGTCCACCCCCACCCCGTAGGAGTCCGCGTCGGGGAAGCCGATGGCCTTCTGCTGGAACTGCCGCGTGTACCCGATCCTCGTCGTCACTTCGGGGCACGCCTTCACGTCCTCGACGCGGGTGTCGGCGTCGGCCTGGGCGATCTTCCAGTGATCGGCCCGGATGTCCGGGCGATTCTTTTGTGCCAGACTCACCGCGTCCCGGAGATCGGGCACGGGATCCTTCGGCGCGTCGCCGAGTTCGCCCGCGACGCCCAACGCCTCGAAGTCGCGCCGCCCCGTCAGCGCCCGAAGTCGGGACACGCCGCTCGACACGTTCGCCTCCGCCTCGCGGACGGCCTGGCGAGAGAGGAGCGTCTCGAGGCGGATGCGGTCGAGATCGACCTCGGTCCGGCCGCCGGCGGCGCGGGCCTTGCGAATGATCTCCTCGGTCTGCTGTTTGGTCTGGAGGTCGTTTCTCGCCAGCTCGAGCAGGGCGCGGGCCTCGAGGACGTTGTAGAACTCCTGCGAGGTCTCCCGGACGCGCTGCCGGATGAGGTCCGCGAAGTCGGCCTCGCTGACCCTGACGCCAAGCCCCGCGCTGACCATCATCGCCGCCTGCTTGCCGAAGACGCACCAGTCGATCGGGTAGGCGACGCCGACATCGAGTTGCGGCGGGCCGCCCTGGCGATCGACCGTGAAGGGCCGGGTCAGCGGCAAGAGCGTCTGGTTCACGCTCAGCGTCGGGTTCGGCGAGAGGGACGCCGTGAGAGCGTCGCCGTTGGACTGCGCGATCAGCTCGAGTCCGGCGCGGATCTTCGGGTCGTGCAACAGGGTCGCGTTGATCGCCTGGTCCAGTGTCAGTCCTTGCCCCGACTCGAGTTTATCCGCCGCCTTCTGCTGCTCGACCGCCCTCGGCGAAGGGAGCGTGTCGGCGGGGGCGTCGAATCGCACCGGGACGATTGCCGACACGGGAGGAGGCACCGGGACGACCTCTTCGCCGCCCACGCCAGGCAGCGCGAGACACCCCGCCTGGGAGGCCAGCAGCGCTGTGAGGCACCAGAGGCGCGGCGAGGAGTAGTCCGCGAGTGTCATCGTGCTCCACCTCAGCAATCAGCCCGCTCCGGTGAGCCAGCGGGATCCATGAGCCATTATCCTCATTTTCGGCTTTCGAGGGGGGATCGCCCCATGAATAATTCGCGAAGAGGGGCGTAATCACTACATCCGGTGCGGATTGCCTGGATTATCCTCACGGAATGGCTGAATACTTTCGGCCTTCCATCCGGGGCCAATGGCTGCGGGCGCACGACACCCGTTGTACCCCTGCAAAGAGAGCCACGGATAACACGGATGGGGGAGAAGTGGAGATGCCCTCTGAGCGTGTGAAAGATTAAGGCGAGCCGGGAGCGTACCCGTAGTTTCGAAGATCACTCAGATGCTCTGCGAAGACCCCACCCCCCAGCCCCCTCCCCTAAAAGGGAGGGGGAGCAATACAGGTCAGAGGGAGACTTCACGCCTTCAGACATGCCTCCGGCTCCCCCTCCCTTTTAGGGGAGGGGGCTGGGGGGTGGGGTCTAACCAGCGACGACCCGTGATCCTCGAAACTACGGGTACGCTCCCGGCTCGCCTCACGGAGGGCTTGTTGGCTCCCCCTGCCGAGTATAGACTTACCCATGTCGATGCTTCCTGCGCGTCGGCTTTCGCCAGGCCACCGAAAGGGCTTCGCATGTCCACCCCCGACGACCGCCTCGATGTGATCGCCATCGCCCCCCACCCCGACGACCTCGAGATCACCTGCGGCGGCACGCTCGCCAAACTCGTTCGCCAGGGCTACCGTGTCGGCATCCTCGACCTGACCAACGGTGAGCCGACGCCGCGCGGTACGCCGGAGATCCGTCAAGCCGAGGCCGAGGCCGCCCGCGTCGCACTCGGCGTGCCCGTGCGCATCAACCTGGGGTTGCCCAACCGTGTCCTCATGGACTGCCCCGAACATCGCTTCGCCATCGCAACGATTCTGCGACGATTCCGGCCCAACGTCATCATCGGCATCGCGGGCCGAACCCCCGCTGCCTCGCCGGACCACCACCAGGCGCATCTACTCATCGAGGCATCGCGATTCTACTCGCAGCTTACCAAATGGGACGATCGCTTCGCCGGCACCGCGCCGTATCGCGTGCCGTTCCTCGTCTACGCGCCGTTCCCCTTCGACGCCGAGGTCCGTCATTGGCACGGAACGTTCGTGATCGACATCTCCGACACGTTCGACCTGAAGATGCGGGCGATCGCCTGCTACCACTCGCAATTCGACGAGAAGCCCCTCGAACGCATCGGGCACGTCGTCGGGGGCAACAACATCGCCCAGGGTGGTCGATGCGGCTTCGCCTACGGGGAGATGTTCGCCATGCCCCACCCCGTCGGGGCGAGTGATCTCATGAGTCTCGTCTGTGGTGCGAAGGCCGCTACCGGAGCGCCGGTTCCGTTGCCGGGGCAACCGCCTCCACCGATGGAGTGAGGCGTATGACGGAACAGGAATGGCTCGAATGCGAGGATCCGAAGCGGATGCTTCGCTTCGTGCAATCGACGACGAGTGACCGCCAACTTCGACTATTTATTTGTGCGTGCTGTCGCCTCATCTGGTCCCAGCTCCGGGACGAGAGGAGTAAGGAGTCGGTCGAGGTCGGCGAACGATACGCGGACGGCCTCATCGACACGAAGGCTCGTGAAGAAGCGCTGAACGCGGCGGGTCGTCCTATGACCACTATCCAAAGGTATAATAGAAAGCATCATCGATACCTGATGACCCGTGGTCTCCGGGCAGCGATTGTCGCACGTCTGCCTTGTTGGTTGGGGGAACGACTTATCGGGTGCGTGGACGTATGCGTGGATGAGGCACTGGCATTGATGGCACCCGCTGATGCTCCCCGTTTCGGCGTCTTGGTACGGGACATCGTCGGCAACCCCTTCCGCCCTTCGCCTTTCCGCGAAGGTTCTTGGCTGACGCCGACTGTGACCAGCCTCGCCGTTGGCGCTTACGAAGAGCGGATCCTCCCTTCGGGCGAACTCGACCCGGCACGGATCGCGGTTCTATCGGATGCCTTGGAAGAGGCCGGTTGCATGGGCGACATACTCGATCACCTGCGATCTCCTACGCCCCACACACGCGGCTGTTGGCCGCTGGACCTCTGCCTCGGCCTCCAATGATCTCGTTTGACATGGGTCTCGGCACTCCGCAGTGACTCGCCTGTATACTCAAAACCCTCAAAATACTCAAAATTCCCCCTCCCCTCAGGCACCCCGAGCCAAAGTCTCTCCCCCGTTGAGCCTGGCGAGGGTAAACTAGGTGGGTGTCATCTCTCCATTCTCGCGCGCCCTCTATCGAGACCCCATGACCAGTGTGTCCCCATCGGCGAGCAAGCCGACCAAGAAGCGCGAGTGGATGGGCCAGTTCTGGCTCGGCTGCAACATGCCGGCCTGGCTCCGGCTCGCCACCATGAACTACTGCTCCGTCAATCCGCTCTTCATCCCCGCTGCGCTCATCACGACCGGCGTTTCGATGGGACATTCCGTCCTCCAATACGTCCAGGAGTCACTCTACGGCACTCGCCTCGACCGCACGCCGATCACCCACCCGCCGTTGTTCATCATCGGCCACTGGCGCACAGGGACGACGCTGCTGCACGAGTTGCTCGCGCTCGACGCCCGGCACACCTTCCCCAGCACGAGCGCCTGCTTGGAGCCGAACCACTTCCTCCTGACAGACTCTCTGACCCGCACGATCTTCAAATGGCTCCTGCCGCGCGAACGGCCGATGGACGGGATGAAGGTCGATTGGAACAAGCCGCAGGAGGACGAGTTCGCCCTCTGCCTCATGGGCGCGCCGTCGCCGTACCTGACGATCGCCTTCCCCAACAACACCCCCAAGGATCAAGAGGCCCTCGACCTCGACGGACTGAAGCCGAGCGACCTCGCCTTGTGGAAGCGGAAGTTCGTCGGCTTCCTCAAACGCCTCACCTACCGCGACCCGCGTCGACTCGTCCTCAAGTCGCCGACGCACAGCTGCCGAATCCCGACGCTGCTCGAGCTGTTCCCCGACGCCC
>JANXSH010000852.1 GCA_025356615.1 Planctomycetia bacterium
CCGCACGTCACCGTCCGTCAGGTAGGTGCCGAAGTCGTCGATGCAATTCAGCCCCGGTACCCCCAGGAACGCTTCCGGCATCGCCGCGTTCGCCATCGGCAGTGGACGGCGAACCGCTTCCCTTGTCACATTTGGGCGGGCGTGGGTTCGCAACGTCGCCTCCACCTGCTGCTGCGCGGCGCGGTCCGTCAGGACATCGCGGATCTGATCGCTCACCACCTCCGCCTCGGGCTGTACCGGTTCGACCGCCTGCGGTGCGGCACCCGAGACCACTCCTCGGCGTGTCAGTTCCTCCACCGCGCGCTGGAGTGCCGTCGGCCGCCCCACCGCCACGGCCTCCGCCTCCTCGCCGTGAACCGCATCGCTCCAAAGCACCTCGCGCCGGTCGGCTTCGGGCCACGCGCCCAGGTAAGGACGTAGTGCCGACCACCACGGGTCGGAATACCCCGCCTCGTGCCGACAGACGCCGTGGACGTATACGACGATACGCTGGCCTGTCGCTTCCGTCGCAGCCTCCGTTACCGCCGCATCCGTCTTCTTTGCTCTGTGCTTTGCCATGGGCCTGTCTCCGGGGAGGATTTCCGCGATTGCGCCTATTAGACATCACTCCTCGGAGGTCGTCAATGAGATAGAGTCTTTTTTTCGTCCGCGAATCTGGACGCTTCTCCCTCGCTAATATTGAATTTTGTCCAAGTGTACTCTTGACCATGTGTCCGCCACGGGGTATGTTCCCTTCACGGCCCCGAGCGGGGTCGTACCGGGGCCGTCCAGGCTGGGACATCGGGGCGGCTCCGGTTGTCCTTTCATGCGCGGCTCTGTCCGACGTTTGCATCTCGATGCGCCATGAACGTCAGGTAGTATCCAGTCCGGCGATGATCTCGAGTATCGTGTTCGTTTTCGCAGCCGAGATCGACCCCAGGATCTCTTCGACATCGCCGACCTGCACCGTGGTGACCCACGTTGCGACTGCCCATGAGGGCTCGCGGAGGCCCGATCGGCAGGTGCCTCGCGGATCGTGGGGCAGTTGGACCTGGACCTCGGGCGGTGCCAGGTCGTACTGCCGAGACACGCAAACGATGACGACCTCCCCTGTAGCGTCGATCTCTTCCGCGGTGCTGATGACTATTGCAGGCCGTCGTTTGCGGTTCCGGCCATGCGGGTCGAACACGTTTACCCGGACAACGCGGTCACGACCGAGCGGGGTCATGGTTGCTGGTCTCGAGAGTCGTCCTGGTCGTACCACGCTTGCGGTGGAGGATACTTACGCAGCACGGCGTCGAGTTTACCGGGAGGTAGTTCGATACTGTCGGCCGCCAGTTCCTCCAGGTCTTCGGGCGTCTGCCAACGGGCGGCGAGGCGATCAAGCTTTCGAGACAGGACTTCCGCCTCGGATTCCAGCATTTCGGTCTCTGGCAGATCAGCACCAGCAACCTGCCCGGCGTATCGAGCCAACTGAGAGGCTTTCTGGAGTAGGGTTAGGCGGTGGCGGAAGGCGGTCAGATAACGATCCCTTGCTTCGTGTACTTCACTAGCCCGGTCAGCCAGGACTTCCTTCCAGATGAGCTTGCAACTCTCGTCGAAACGGGTCGAACTTCCGACGAGGGCGCGCACACCTGTCTGAATCGTGCGTGCATATTCCTGTGCAGCACGGTCGAGTTCTTGAATTGCGTCGGAAGCATCCGGCGACAATTCCTGTTCTAGTTCGGCAAGCGTCATCGAACCGTTCCTCCCATTGTCCTATCATCCCATTCTGGACCGATGTTCGCAAGAGAGGCATCTTCCCTTCGCGGCATCTCGTGGTGTCGTACCAGGGCGGCTCCGGTTGTCCTTTCATGCGCGGATCATAACCTGATGGCATCCCCCACCGCGCCCGGCGAGAGGCCATGCGAGCTATGCCGCGTCGTACCGACATCAAGAAGATCCTCCTCATCGGCTCCGGCCCGATCATCATCGGGCAGGCTTGCGAGTTCGACTATTCCGGCACCCAGGCGTGCAAGGCGTTGCGCGAAGAGGGCTACGTCGTCGTCCTCGTCAACTCCAACCCCGCGACGATCATGACCGACCCGGAGATCGCCGACCGCACCTACATCGAGCCGATCACCTGGGAGATGGTCGCGCGCGTCATCGAGCGCGAGCGACCCGACGCGCTGCTGCCGACGCTCGGCGGGCAGACGGCGCTCAACACCGCCATGAAGCTGCACGAACACGGCATCCTGGCGAAGTACGGCGTCGAGATGATCGGGGCGACCCCCGACGTGATCGACAAGGCCGAGAACCGCGAGCGCTTCAAGCAGGCGATGGAGAAGATCGGCGTCGCCGTCCCCCTGGGGTACGTCGCGCGCAGCCTCGCCGACGCTCTGGCGGTCCGCGACTTGGTCGGCCTGCCGTGCGTGCTGCGCCCGAGCTTCACGATGGGCGGTAGCGGCGGCGGAATCGCCTACAACGTCGAGGAGTTCAACCAACTCATCACGCGCGGCCTCGACCTCAGCCCGACCGGCGAAGTCCTCATCGAGAAGTCCATCATCGGCTGGAAGGAGTACGAGTTGGAGGTGATGCGCGACAACGCCGACAACGTCGTCATCGTCTGCTCCATCGAGAACTTCGATCCGATGGGCGTCCACACCGGCGACTCGATCACCGTGGCCCCCGCCCAGACGCTCACGGACAAGGAATACCAGCGCATGCGCGACGCGGCGCTGCTCATCATTCGCGAGATCGGCGTCGAGACGGGCGGCTCGAACATCCAGTTCGCCATCAACCCCGCCAACGGCGACATGATCGCCATCGAGATGAACCCGCGCGTCTCGCGGTCGTCGGCCTTGGCATCGAAAGCGACCGGTTTTCCCATCGCCAAGATCGCGGCCAAGCTGGCCGTCGGTTACACGCTCGACGAACTCCGTAACGATATCACGCGCGAGACGCCGGCCTGCTTCGAGCCGACCATCGATTACGTCGTCACCAAGATTCCGCGCTTCAACTTCGAGAAGTTTCCCGAGGCCGACGCGACGCTGACGACCCAGATGAAGTCGGTCGGCGAGACGATGGCGATCGGCCGAACCTTTAAGGAATCGCTTCAGAAAGCGCTGCGTGGACTGGAAGTCGGCCGTTTCGGGTTG
>JANXSH010000888.1 GCA_025356615.1 Planctomycetia bacterium
GTCTTCCCCCCAGCGTCCAAGACACCCCGCCCGAAACGATTCGAACGTCCCCCTCTCGATCGCCTCGCGCGCCCGCTCCATGAGGCGAAGGTAATAGGTGACGTTGTGGATCGTCAACAGGATCGGCCCGAGCATTTCCTCTGCGGCGAAGAGGTGATGCAGATAGGCCCGGCTGAAGTGGGCGCAGGCGTAACAGGGACAATCGGACTCCAGCGGGGCCGAATCTCGCCGGTGACACGCATTCCTCAACCGCAACACTCCCGCGTCGATGAACGCCAGGGCGTTTCGCCCGCTGCGCGTCGGCATGACGCAGTCGAACATATCGATCCCGCTCGCGATGCCGTCGAGCAGATCCCTGGGCCGGCCCACGCCCATGAGGTAGCGCGGCTTGCCCTCGGGCAAGAGCGCCGCCGACGGCGCGAGGGCGGCGACCATCTGTTGCGGCGTCTCGCCGACGCTGAAGCCGCCCAGCGCATAGCCGGGGAAATCCATCCCGACGAGTGCCTCGGCGCAGCGCTCGCGGAGGTCCAGTTCCGTCCCGCCCTGGACGATGGCGAACAGTGCCTGGTCCGCCCGCGTGTGGGCCGCCTTGCACCGCCGCGCCCAATCGATCGTCCGCCCGACGGCGACCTCCATGTAATCGCGCGGCGTGTCGCCCGGCGGACATTCGTCGAGGCACATGGCGATATCGGACCCGAGGTTCTGCTGGATCGCGACGGCCCTCTCGGGAGTCAACTCCAACAGAGCGCCATCGATGTGAGAGCGGAACGTTGCCCCCTCGTCGGTGATCTTCCGCTGCTGCGCCAGGCTGTAGACCTGGTAGCCGCCGCTGTCCGTGAGGATCGGCCCGTCCCAGTGCATGAACCGATGCAGCCCGCCGAGGTCGGCGATGATCTCGTCCCCTGGTCGGAGGGCCAGGTGATAAGTGTTGCCAAGGATGATGCCCGCACCGGTGTCGAGGAGCTGGGCCGGCGTCAGCCCCTTGACCGTCGCCTGCGTGCCGACGGGCATGAAGACCGGCGTCTCGACGGTGCCGTGCGTCGTGTGTAGCCGGCCCCGCCGGGCCGCGCCGTCACGCGCCAGGAGGTCGAAGCGAAGGGACATGGGGATCGACCCGATCAAGTTTAGCCGCGACGCGAAGCGGAGCGCGTCCCCGCGCTCCGCTTCGCGGACACAACGAAACACGTCCTCGATCTTCTCGCTCGACGTAAGCGGTAGTCTTGGGACTACCTGTCGGAGATAGAGATGCCAAACTCACGCAAGAAGACCCGGCGAGCGGTTTCTAGCCCTTGTTGGACCTCGGGTCGCCTGTGGGAGTGATCGTAGTCCTCGGATGCTTTGGTCGTCTCTTGGATGTCGGCTTCGTCGAGTTTGGTTACGAGTTCTTCCATGCACCCCTCGCAACTGGCGAGGTGCTCCTTTTCAGATTCATCGAGTCGCTTACGCGCGATGACTTTCTCGACCACACCAGCGCAGACCCGATCGCCTTCGTGAGTTCTCATGGCACATCTCTCCTCGCTAGTTGGTGTTGGGGAATTGTCTCAGGGTGAAACTTGCAGCGAATTCCCATACTGGACATAGGCTCGAACCCAATCTCTGATTGCTTGGGCCAAGAAGGCACGCATCCGCTCTTGGACTTTTTGAGCGTTCGTCGGATAGGGAGTGGTGAAAAGTAACTGCACCAGAATTGGTGCGGGTAGCACTCGGTCTTGCCGGCCAGACAGGCAAAACCCAGTGTAAAGCAAACCACTCGTCACGATGTCCGCCTCTCGTGAGGAAACCCATTCTTCCAGCGCACAGCGGTAGGTAGCGTGGTCCAGCCAGTGTTCGGCGAATGTGAGAGCGACTGTAAGCCACTCCTTCGGAAAATTGTTCGGAGGCATCGGTTGCCCCGCCAGCCAGGCTCGCAGCCACTCTTCCATCATCCGCTCCGAGAGTGCTTTTCTTACCGCTTTATCCGATCTCGTAAGTTACACGATTCCAGTTTGATTGTCAATCAATCGGTAACTTCGTAACTTCGACGAGCGTACTGACTCGGAAAGAGCGTGTAGTCGCGACGCGGAGCGGAGCGCGTCTCGCGCTCCGCTTCGCTTCGCGGCTACACGATTGCGATGGAGAAATCAATCGTCCCGCAGCCGCAACCCGTATTGCGTCAGCTTCTCCTTGACCTCTTGCAGCGAGGTCATGCCGAAGTTCTTCGCCTCGAGCAACTCCTCGCTGGAGCGCTGGACGAGGTCGTTGAGCGTGTTGATCCCCAGGCGGTTCATGCACTTGCGGGCACGCACCGACAGGTTCAACTCGGCGACGCTCTTACCCAGGAGCGCGGCCTGCTCTTCGGAGATCGGCTGCGAGGGGCGGTAGCGGATGTCGGCCTGGGAGCCGTCTTGGATCGACTGGCCGAGCTTCAGACTCTTGGCCGTCAGCATCTCCTTGATCTCGTGCAAGGAGGTCTCGCCGAAGTTCTTGCTCGAGAGCAACTGCTGTTCGCTGACGCGGGTCAGGTCGCCCAGCGTGCGGATGTTCATCTTCTTGAGGCAGTTCCGCGCCCGGACCGACAGCTCGAAGTCCGTCACCGGGATGTCGAGAACCTGACTGAACTGGGTGCGTTCCTTCTCCTCCTCGGGGCTGTAGTACATCGACAAGGCTGCCTGGGCGTCCTTGAAGAACAGCCGAGCCTCCTCGTCGGTGGGCCGGGCGGCCAGGACGCGGCCATAGCACTCGGCGGCCTTGTCGTAGCGCTCGTGGTCCTCGTACAGGACGCCGAGGTTGATGAGGGTGCCCGCGTGCAGGGGCGGGTGCTTGAGGCAGCGCTCGTAACACGAGATGGCCTCGTCGTCGTTGCCCGCGAGGTCGTTCGCGTGGCCCAGCTGGAACAGGGCGCTGGTGTGGCCGGGGTCCAGCGTGACGGCCCGCTCGAACATGCCGACGGCCCCGACGCGGTCGCCGTCGCCGATGCCGCACATCGCGAGTTGGTAGTGGTACTCGGCGCTGTGGCTGGCGAGTTCCTGCAACCCGCCGAGGATCTTCCGCGCCTCCGCGCTGTCGCCCTTGAGGCGATACAGCCCGGCGCGCTGGAGGCGCACCTGGCTGGCGTTGTAGCCGGCCTTTTCGGCCTTGTCGAACGCCTTGAGGGCGTCATCGGGCTCGTTGCGCGACATGAGCGCCCGACCGAGGTAGTAGTTGGACAGGGCCGTGTCCGCCTGGCGCAGGTGCTCGGCCGCCTGGGCCGTGAAGCCCAGGAAGAACGACGCCACGCCGATCTTCAGGTGCCAGGTCTTGCCCTGCGCCGCCGGAGCCGTCTCCAGCTTCTTCTTGAGCATCTCGGTCACGTCGCGCAGGGTGCGGAACTGTGTCCCGCCCTGGGCCAGTGCGTTGCGCAACTGCTGCACGGTGCCGGCATCACAGTCCGGGCGTTCGACGAGCAGAGCCTTCAGGTCAATCAAATGATCCGCCATGCGAGCCTCTCCGCGTGTGGACGATAGCAGCCCGGTGTGCCTCCCCCCGCGGGGCGAACACGCCGGGCTGTCGCGATCCACTGGTGCTGTCGTCTCGACCTCTTCCGACAATATTCGGATGTTAGTAGAGAATAATAGTATACCGGCACGCGGTTTTCTGCAAGGGTTCCTCCGCGCGTCGCCTCGCGACCGCCTTGACACCCGCCCCCGGTAGCGGTAACCTCCCCATTACTCGACTCCTCAAGTTAGGGTGAACCGTCATGCAGGTTCTCGACCCCGAATTCCTAAAAATGACCCGCGAGCTATCGCCGGGCGTCAGCGTCGTCGCCATCCTCATCGGCCTGGCGCTGTGGCTGTTCGGCGCGCACAGTCATCGCTTCTGGCTCGCGCTGCTCATGACCGTCAGCGCGGGCATGGTCGGCCTCGCCCTCGGTCGGGAGTTCGCCGTCCAGCCGCTCGTCGCAGGGCTGTTGCTCGCCCTCGCCGCAGGCATGTTGGCGCTGGCCCTCACCCGGATCACGGTGTTCGTCCTCGGGGGCCTCTGCGCCCTCCTCGTCGTCCGCATCGTCGTCCCCTCGGCGAACGAGTTCCTCTGCTTCGTCGTGGGCGGCCTCGTCGGCGTCTGCTTCTATCAGCTCTGGATCACGGCCCTCTCGAGCCTCATCGGTGCCGTCCTGACGGCCTACGGTGTCGTCTCCTTCCTCGACCACATGGGCAAACTCGACAGCGCCGCCTGGGCCACCCAGAACACGCCGCTCATCAACTGGTGCCTGATCGGCAGCACGGTCTTCGGCATCCTGGCGCAGTTCATCCTCGACCGGCGGCGCGAGAAGAAGAAGGTCAACGACCGCGAGAAGAAGGCGAAGGATAAGCAAGTCTTCAAGGAGAAGGACAAGGAACTGAAGGAACTGAAGGTGGAGAAGCTCGAGAAGGAACTCGTACCCACCCCGTGGTGGAAGCGATCCAAGCTCTTCGGCGACCGCGCCGCCTGACGCCTCGCACCCTGAGTTCACCCTCGATCGGTAATCCTCCCATGTGGCGATCCCTGGCCCTGGCCCTCGTGCTGACATCGTCCCTCCTCGTCGCGCCTGCGCGTTCCCAGACTCCCCTACCGGGAACGGGCACCTCGGGAACTCCAGCCGTTCCGGCCGTGAACACGGGCGTCCCCGGCCCCGAAGCGGAGCGCCCGGCGGCCCCGATGGTCTGGGGTGTGGCCATTCTCTGCATA
>JANXSH010000907.1 GCA_025356615.1 Planctomycetia bacterium
GTTCTGCGTCGCGAAGACCAGGAAGGGCAGCGGCAGCTCGTGCGTGGTGCCACCGGCGGTGACGCGCAGCTCCTGCATCGATTGCAAGAGCGCCGCCTGCGTCTTGGGCGGCGTGCGATTGATCTCGTCTCCGAGGATGATGTTGCCGAAGATCGGCCCCTTGACGAACTTCATGCGCCGCCGACCCGTCCCCTCCTCTTCTTCGAGGATCTCGGTGCCGGTGATGTCCGACGGCATCAGGTCGGGCGTGAACTGGATGCGCTTGAACTCGAGCGAGAGCAGCTGCGCCATGGTCGAGATCATGAGCGTCTTGGCGAGGCCGGGCACGCCTTCGATGATGCAGTGCCCCTGGCAGAACATGGCGATCATGATTTGCTTCAGCACTTCCCGTTGCCCGACGATGACGCGCGACAGTTGATCGGCCAATTGCTTGTACGAGTGCGAGAGCTTCTCGGCCGCCTTCAAGTCTGCCTCGTCCATGGAAGGAGTCTTCGATGTGGCGTTCATAGCGTGTTCCGGGGGTAGGAAGGTTCAGGTGGGGGTCGATGATGGCTCTGACGCGGTTCTCGGGCTGGGCCTGAGTCCATGACGGTCATTCTCACGATCGGAGTCGGCAAGTTCAAGAGTGTGGCCCGGTTTCGCCCCTCGGCGGGGCCACTCCGTCCCCGGTCTCGGCCCGCAAGTTGGGCTTTGATTCGGGCGAGTCTTGGCAATTTGGGCAAACAGGGGGATTGAAAACTCTCAGGAAGACTGGGACAATCTTCTCTTGAGGAGGGGAGTTTGTGGAAAACTCCTGGTCGGCAGGGATCTCCAGCCGCGCGAACGATGGGGAGCCTGATACATGAAACGAACTCCACTTAGAATGATTCTCCTGGCCGGCGCGATGCTCGGCCTTACCGTTCACTATGTCGCCGGTCGTGAGGAGGATCTCAAACGGATCACTCTGCCGAACCTGAAGACCGAGCTGTTGCGGAAGATGGTGGCGGCACACGTCGGCAGTTTCGCCAAGGACCGCGCGGCGAGCGCCAAGACGCTGAACGACACCTTGGGCGGGTCCGCAGGCGTCGCTGGTAAGCTGACCTATGCCTTCGAGGACGGCAAGCCTGCGATCGAGATCGAGGCATCTGCGAAGGACATCAATCCTGCCGGGCGCGACGCAGCCCTCGCCGCCGTCAAGGAACTGCTCGTCCATTCGCTGAACAAGGTCTCAGACACCGGCTTCGGCAAAGGCGACAAGAAGCTCGTCCTCGCCAAGGACGACGCGAAGGCGCTCGTCGGCGCGGCCCGCATCCGCTGGGCGGCGGCACCTCCGCCTGTGGACGCAGGCAAGGCGCTGGGCGAGCGCCTGGACAAACTGGTCAAGGAACTCGAGGCACTGAAGAAGCTCGAAGACCGCGTCGGCAAGGTCGAAAAAGCCGCGCCCGGCATCGGCAAGAAGCTCGACGACCTGACCGCCGAGATCAAGAAGTTGGCCGACGTGGCCAAGAAGCTCGACGCGCTGCCCGCGCAGATCAAGGCGCTCGAAGGTAAGGCGAAGATGGCCGACGACCGCGCCGTGAAGCAAGAGAAGGCGCTGACGGACAGCACCACGACGGTGGAGAAGCAGGGCAAGGAGATAGCGGCCCTGAAGAAGCTGAACGACGACAACACCGCCGCCCTGAAGAAGCAAGCGGACGAGTTGGCGGTCGCCCTGAAGAAGCAAGCGGATGTCAACGTCGTGCTGAAGAAAGGGAGCGACGACAACGCCACCGCCCTGAAGAAGCAAGCCACAGAGTTGGCGACGGCCCTCGAGAAGCACGGCAAGGAGATGGCCGCCCTCACGAAGAAGGTGGGCGACGATAGCGCCGCAGCTTTGAGGAAGCAGAGTGACGAGCAAGCGATCGCCCTGAAGAAGCAGACCGAAGCCAACGTCGTTGCGATGAAGAAGCAGAGCGACGAACTCATGGCCGTCGCCGAGAAGCTGAAGAAGGCCACCGACCAGGCGACCCTCGGAACGAGTCGATTGAAGGCGATCGAAGAACAGCAGTCGAAGGACCTGGCCGAAGCGAAGAAGGTCGCCGAGAAGCTCGCGAAAATCGAAGCGATCCTGTTCCCGCCGCCCCCACCCGTCATCCATTGCGAGATAGTCGAACAGGGCTGCTGCATGATGACCCACTCTTGGAGACGGGGATGCTTCGGTCGATCCATCCCCACCATGACCATGACCTGGGTTCCGTGCCCGACCCCCTGTCCGATCGAAACGAAGATCCTGCCGCCAACGCCTGCGCCTATCCATCACTTCCCCGCCACCCCCGCGCCCTGACCCGGCTCGCCTACGGATGGTAATTACTCCCCTCGGCCCGTGACGAAACCTCCGTCGCGGGCCGATTCGCGTTTGTGGTTGGTAGGCCCCGCGAGCCGAGCGGGGCTGGTTCAGTCCGGCTCGGCTCGCCGGACCTACTTCCGCCATGAGGCCGAGTGAGGTGTCTCAGAGCCGCGCGAGCCGGACTTTCCAAGTCTGACGACGACGCTTGCCGTGTTTGGGCCGTTTGGGAAAGAGGGGTAATTGACAGAGCTAATGCGGGCGAGGACAATCGGATTTCGAGGATAGGAGTTTGTGGCAAACTCCTGACCGGCAGGGATCTCCAGCCGCGCCGATGATGGGGGTGTGAAAGATGAAACGAACTCTCTTGGGCGTGATGATCCTGGCGAGCGTGTCCCTTGGGCTGGCTGTGCCGTATGTCGCTGGCCGCGAGAAGGACAAGAAGAAAGGGAACGATCTCGAGAAACTCGACGTGCGCCCAAAGAAGGCCGAAGCGATCCCCGTCCCCTCTCCAGGCATTCACACCGAAGTCGTCGATCAGGGCCACTACATACTGGTCCCCTCGACGAGTACGGGCTATTACGGCGAGTGCTACCCCACCCTGACGCCCGTCTGGGTGCCGTGCCTGGTCAACGTCCCGGTCGGCCCGAAATTCCTGCCGCAGATCGAGGAGCAAAAGATGGAGAAACTCGGCCCGCCCATGAAGCAGGCAGAGCCGACGAGTGACGGCCCCGTGCTGCCGGACCATTCATCGGTGCCGGTGTCCGTGACGCGCACCGTGTCCGGGGGTGGCCAGCCGCGCGTTGTCACGGTTCGCCAGGTCGTCCCGATCTATTACACCCGAGGTCTGGGAGTCGTCGATGCCCCGCAGATCTACGGCAGCGGTCTCCAACTCTTCTACGCGGGGAAACCCGCTGAGGCACTGGCGCGGTTCGACGCGGCCATCCGGCTCGACGCCAAAGACGCCCGAACCTGGTACTACAAGTCGCTCTGTGAGACCGCCCTCGGCGAGAAGGCCGCTGCCACCAAGTCGATCGACCGCGCGGTCGAACTGCACCTCCAGGGCAAACCGGCCGCCGCCCAGATCGGCCAGGCGCTGGAGCGCATCCAGGGAGCGCCTCGCCTCCAGTTCCGCGAGGCGCTCGACGCGCGAGGTGCCAAGTAAACGACAGGCCGAAAAGCAGCTAGGCACAGAAGAGGCACAGAGAAATACACAGAAGGAAGAGCGAGTAAAGACAGTGAGCAAGGGCATTCACTCTCGGATTGTTTTGTTTTCTGTGCATTCCTCTGTGTTCTCTGTGCCTCTGTGGTTAACTGTATTTCGGCCCAATACCGTTGAACGAAGGAGGTAGGGTGGGTCGAGCGGAGCGAGGCCCACCAGTATAT
>JANXSH010000909.1 GCA_025356615.1 Planctomycetia bacterium
ATATACTGGTGGGCCTCGCTCCGCTCGACCCACCCTACCTCCTTCGTTCAACGGTATTGCGTTTAGCGGCGACGCAACGCGGGGCGCGCCGGACCCGCGCTCCGCGTCGCGGCTGAACAACCCACCCGATAATACAAGGATCGAATCATGAATCGCAACAGTCTCGACCGGCGAAGTCTGCTGACCGGTGTCGGCCTTTCGACCCTTCTCGCACCGGGATCGCGAGCGGAAGAACGCCCAGAGGCCCGCACCTACGAGAATCGCCTGACGAAACTCGACCAGCCGAAACCCCTGCTGGCGGACTATCCCGCTTTCGTCGAGCCGGTGCGCGAGGCCGTCCGCTTCGAGGCTCCCACCCTCGTCGATGACAAGGACGCCGACCTCCACGTCCGGGCCTGGCGCTTCTCGTACAACGCGCGCGGCATCGTCGAGATGCCCAACCGCCTCCGGGCGGCACACACCGCCGTCATCATGGTCCACCCGTGGGGGATCGACGACGGGCAGGGTTGGAAGACGCCGGAGCCGGCCGGGGTGTGCGACTTCTGTACGCCGGAAAAAAACGCGCTGTCGGCCCGGCACACGCGCCAGGTCATCAACCCCTTCCTGAAGTCCCTGCGCGGCAAGGTCGCCTTCGTTATGTACAGCCTGCCGGGGAACGAAGACCCCATCCGCCGCAAGCTCTACCGCTCCCTCACGCGCAAGCCGACCGAGGCCGAGCGGACCCAGGGTGCCCAGGAGTTGAAGGACAAGCTGACGGGCTTTGTCTACAAAGGCCAACCGCTGCCGGCGAAGGTCGCGCTCTCCGCCGACAAGACGGTCGCCGACTACTTCCGGCAGTTTCCGGGCCTGGACGCGACCGCGAAGTACAACGGTGCCGGCTACTGGGATCTTCCCATCCCGGTGTGCAAGTCCATCGACGTACACCGCGACGACGTGGTCATCTACGACACCCCCGGCTACGCCCCCCTCCGGGCGTTCCTGCGGAAGAACCACATCCGGCATGTGCTGCTGACCGGCTACAGCACCGACATGTGCTACTGCAAGACCACGGCGGGGTATCAAAACCTGGCACGCGACTTCAACGTGTTCCTGGTGGGCGACGCCACGCTGGCAACGTTCCCCGCCAACTCGACGCCGCGCTTCGCCACCAACGCGGCGATTTCATTCGCGTCCCTCGAACACCTCATCACGCAGGTGTCCTGGGTCCAGTCCCAGTCACCGAAAAAGTCGTCCGTCGGCAAAGGATGAAGATGATGACCCAGTCTGCCTACCCTCGTCGCGACTTTCTGGCTGCCGCCCTGGCAGGCGGTCCCATGCTCGCCAGCCTAGGCCGGGCCGCAGCACCTCCCGTGCGCTCGGGAGTACGAAAGGCACTGATCGCCATCACGCTCGACCTGGAGATGTCGCGGAATTTCCCCGCCTGGGATGATACGCACTGGGACTACGAGAAAGGCAACCTCGACGCCGAAACGAAGAAGTACTCCGTCGAAGCCGCCCGGCGGGTGAAGGCGCATGGCGGGACGGTGCATTTCTTCGCGGTGGGCCGAGTCCTGGAGCAGGAAAACGTCAGATGGCTGAAGGATCTCGTGGTGGCGGGCCATCGCGTGGGCAACCACACTTATGACCATGTGAACGTCAAGGCGACGCGCCCCGAGGACATCCAGTTTCGCTTCAATCGTGCTCCTTGGTTGATCGACGGCAAGGCACCGCGCGACATCATCCGCGAGAACATCCGCCTGACCAGCACGGCGATGAAGATGCGGCTCGGCACGGCCCCGGCAGGATTCCGCACGCCGGGCGGATTCTCCGACGGCCTCGCCGATCGGCCCGACGTGCAACGGATGCTACAAGACTTGGGCTTCAACTGGGTCAGCAGCAAGTACCCTGCTCATCCGATGGGCAAGCCGGGTACGAAACCAACGCCGGCCGTACTCGACGGGATCGTCAAGGCACAGGCCCACTCCCAGCCGTTCGTCTACTCGAAAGGGCTGATCGAGGTTCCCATGAGTCCGATCAGTGACATCAGCGCTTTTCGCGGTGGCCGGTGGAAACTCGAGTGGTTCCTCGAGGCCGTCCGGCAATCGGTGGAGTGGGCCATCGAGCATCGCAGGGTGTTCGATTTCCTGGCCCACCCCTCCTGCTTGTACGTCACCGACCCGAAGTTCCGGGCGATCGAGTTGATCTGCTCGCTGGTGAAGAAGGCGGGCGACCGGGCCGCCTTCGCGGACCTCGACACGATAGCGGGGCGGGCGAGACCGACTTGACGAGGACGACCTCGGACGCCACGGGTCGATCCCGCCCCGACAGGTTCCCATTACGGAACCTCACCGCTAGATGACCGTTTCACGAGTTCGCCGCCCGTCGGCTTGTTGCTTAGCCCGACGCGCCAGTTTTGAAGTTGCGCGTCGTGGTAGGGCGAGGCGGGGAGCGACCACGATGCGTACCTTCGAAACGCGCCAGCGAGGGTAACAGCGTCCCTCGCTGGCGCG
>JANXSH010001232.1 GCA_025356615.1 Planctomycetia bacterium
CGGGGACATTCCGGGCCATCGGCTGGCTGTCGCGCTGGCTGCTCGAGCGCGTCGATAAGATGCTCTACACCGTGGACGAAGTATTGCGGTTCCGACAAGGCGAATCTTCGATCTCCTTGGTCGTCAAAGTGTTCCTTAGCCTCATCTGGTTCGTCGTTACTTACGTCGTTCGCCTCGTCGTCAACGTCTTCTTCGAGCCGCAGGTCAACCCGATCAAGCATTTCCCCATCGTCACCGTATCGCACAAGCTGATGTTCATCATGGCCCAGCCGACCTCCGAATTCGTGGCGGTCTGGCTCGACATCAGCGCGGAACGCGCCCTCGGTATGGTGGTCGTCGTCTTCGGGATGATCCCCGGCATGTTCGGCTTCCTGGCCTGGGAACTCAAGGCGAACTGGCGACTGTATCGCGCCAACCGCTCGCCGACCCTCGACCCGGAGATGGTCGGCAGTCACGGCGAGCGCATCATCGACTACCTCCGTCCCGGCTTCCACTCCGGCACCCTACCGAAGCTGTTCGCCCGCATACGTCGGGCGAAGGGCAGCAGCGAGCGCAAGCGCGAGGCCGACTTGCACCACGCCGAGGCCGCCCTCCGCCGATTCGTCGAGCGCGACCTGATCGCCGTCGTCCAGGCGAGTAAGGCGTGGACGGTGTCGGCGACGATGGTCGTCGGCCACGTCCACCCGGCGACGAACCGGATCCGATTCGAGCTGTGTTGCCCCGGAATTCACCCCGAGAACGCCTGGATCGAAGTCTCGTTCTGCGCGGGCTGGTTGCTGGGAGGGGTTACGGAAAAGGGCTTCCTCGCTCACCTCGAGCCGGGGCAGCGCCTCGCCTTCGAACACGCCCTGGCGGGCTTCTACAAGTGGTGCGGCATCGACTTCTCCTCGGATCGACTCGAGGCGAGCGTCCCCGGAGGCGGCTACGAATTGACCGAGAACTGTCTGATCCTCATCGAAGACGAGGGCCGTAGGGATTACGACCTCACCGCGCCCCGGACGCCTGCCGCGCCAGACGATTTGCTCTTTTCACGCTACCCCGTCACCTGGGCCGCCTGGGTCGGGTGCTGGGCCGCCGACGAGGTCGGGGCCGGCGCGGCGGTGCGGGCACCGGGGTTGCCCGATGTGGGATCGTTCCCCCCGGTACGCGATTCGGATCTTCAACCGACGGGAGGTGGCTGATGGACCTGTCCTTGCTGGTCACGCTCGAGAAGAAGATGCACCAGGCCACGGATTTCCAGGAGGTGTGGGAATACTTCCTCGACAACTTCGGCGAGAAAGACGAGTTCCACAAGGTCGGGAAGAAAATACCCCTCGACCCGATCCTGATCCAGGCGATCAACGAGACGGGTAAAGCCCTGAACCTCGGGCCGATCCGGCTCTCGAGGACGGTGTTGATCGGCATCCCCGAGTACGGCTTCGTCCACGGCTGGACCATGATCCACCGGTATCCTTGTTCCGTACTCTACTATCCCGCTATCCACAAAGGCATGCTGAGCATCAGCCTCGTGGTGAACGGCGAACTGGAGTCCCGACTCGTTCGCTTCACCAGCCACGCCTACTACGATGGCCTCCATCGATCAACGAATTAGCACTACAGCGCTACTCCCCTCGCCCCTGTACTCAGGGGAGAGGGGTCGGGGGCGAGGGGTGGGGCTTACCTGGTCCGTGGTTTCGCCTAGAGTCTTGCGACAAATGCACCCCCTCACCCCCGACCCCTCTCCCCTGAGTACAGGGGGAGAGGGGAGAAATTTCGCCCCGATTCCTCTAATCTAGCGCTGTAGTGCTAGCGACCGAAAAGAAGTCGAGAATCGAGAACCTGATGTCCCCGGAAGAACACCTCGACAATCTGGTCCGCCACATCGGCCTCGTCCGCGAGGCCTGCCTGCTCTTGGGCCGACGGCTCATGGCGCGGGGACGCTACGACTTTGGCCGGCTCCTGATCGCGCACGGCTTCGTCCACGACGCGAGCAAGTTCCACGGCATCGAATGGGAGTACCTTCACAAGGCGGGCGAGCTGCCCAGCGATCACCTCCGACTCGCCGTCGAACACCACCGCCGGACCAACGAACACCACCCCGAATATTGGGGCGGCATCGCGAACATGCCCGAAATCTTCGTCGCCGAGATGGTGTGTGACTGGTACGCCCGCAGCCAGGAGTTCGGCACCGACCTGCGCGAATGGATTCGCGGCCAGGCCTACGAGCGATTCCAGATCGACCCCCAGAGCGAGCAACACGCCTGGATCACCGGCTTCGTAGAGGAACTCCTGGGAAAGCCGTTCGGTTGAGGCGGAGACGATGGGTAGTAGGGTGGGTCGAGCGGAGCGAGGCCCACGCGGATCGGCGATAGGGTCGAGGGGAATGACGAGGTCGTCCCACCGCGTGGGCCTCGCTCCGCTCGACCCACCCTACATGATATGGTTTGAGCCGGGGACGAGACACGAGGGCGACGCATGCTCGAGAGATTGACCTGTGTCCAGGGCCATGCCTGGGAGGCGCTGACCGCGAGCGAAGCGGCGCGCTGCCCGGAGTGCGGCTTGCCTCCCGATCCGGGGTCGTTCGCCGAGCCGGAGGACGTAGCCTCGATCCCCACGGCGGTGCCAATGAGCGACGATCAGGGCCGGCCGGTCGTCGCCGGCTACGAGATCCTCGCCGACAGGGGGCGTAGCCCCAACGGCGTGCGCCTCTACCAGGCGAGACAACTCCTGGCGAATCGTGAGGTGCTGCTCCAGGTCGTCCTGGCGCGAGAGGACAGCGGACAGCGGGCCTGGAATGCCCTGCGCGGCGAGGCGAGCGGTCATGGGAGGCTGTCGCACCCCCACATTTTGCAACTCTACGAGACCGGCGAACGCGACCGGCAGTTGTTCTACAACGCGATGGAGTTCGTCGATGGCCCGACTCTGACCGAAGCAGTCGGTGATGATCTGTTGCCGCTGGAGCAGATTTTGCCGCTGATGGAGGCCCTCGCCCGCGCGGTCGCCTACGCCAACGACCAACGCCAGCTCCACCGACACCTCGAGCCGGGCGTCATCTTGCTCCAGCGCGTGCCCGCGCCGAAGTCCGGCCCGGCGAAGGACGACCCCGGCGGGGGAGTGTGTCGGATCCACGACGAGTCTTTCATCCCCCGGATTCGCGGCTTCGGCCTGGCACGCCGGCCCATCGAGGGCGACATCATCGACCTCGACCTCTTCGCCGAGCCGAACTACCTGTCCCCCGAACAGAGTTTGGGCAAGGGCCAGGATTTCGGGCCGCACACCGACGTGTACGGCCTCGGCGGCATCCTCTACTTCCTGCTGACCGGCAGGCCGCCCTTTCGCGGCCCGACCCAGGACGACATCCTCGACGCCGTCCAGACGGCCCCGCTCGTCAAGCCCTCGGACATCCGCAAGACGCCCGCCGCACTCCAGTTCGTCTGCTGCGCGGCACTGGCGCGGCGTGTGAGACGGCGCTACCCGGACGCCACCTCGATGGCGGACGATTTGCGACTCATCGCGGAATACCGCGCGCCCGAGTTATTTAAAACCACCGCAATCGGGCGATTCGGGCTGTGGCGGAAACGACGGCCGGGGTTGGCGGCGATGCTCGTCATGAGCCTGGTGTGCATGGTGAGTACGCTGATCGCCTTCGCCATCGGGGCCTCGTCGGACGTGTCCCAGTCATCTCGGCTGAGGCCCGTAGATTACGACGCTATGCAACGCGCGTTGGACACCTCACGCGCGCGACTCCGTGAGGTGACGGAGTGGCAACGAATCCAGGACTACCAGGGTCGGATCAACTTCGCCGCTCTCGTCGCCGGGGTCAACAAGGAGGCCACTCGAAAAGCGCTCGACGAGTGCCCGGAGTCCGAGCGCCGGTTCGAGTGGCACTACCTCGATCGCCTCCTCGTCGGGGAGGAGAAGACCACGCTCCCCAAGACATCCAACGCCACGGCGTTCGCCTTCCACGGGCCGGATGGTAACGCCGTCGCGGTTGCGAAGACCATCCCAGGCGAGGACAAGGCCATCATTCGCGTCATCGCTGTCGCTTCTTCCGACGATCGCTTCGAGTTGAACATTTTCGAGTCGCCCGTCCGCCGGATGGTCTACCTGGAGAGCAAGAAGCTCGCCGTTCTCGCGGGGACCAAACCAGGGCGATTGTACCTGTTCGACTGGCAGGAAGTGACGGGAATGGAGGACACGGTCGCCTCGCCGACTCATATAGCCTTTAGCCCCCAAGCTGACCAACTCCTCGTCCTGAACGCCGCCGGCCAACTCCGGCACCACGACGCGAACGACGCCCGCCCGGTCGGGACGATCCGGTCGTTCCTGCCCCGCGACCTGGAGGATGCCGACTCGGTCCGAATGGCCATCCTCCCGCGCGACTTGGGAGTGGTAGTGTCTAACCCCGCAGGCGGAGATATCCGCGTGTGGCCCGTCGGCTCCCCGCAGGAGAGGCGCGACGATCTCACGCGGACGATCGAAGGGAAGATCCAGTGGATGACCTCGGACGCGGAGGGAACGCTCGCCGTGGCGACCAACACCAGGCGCCTCTGCTTTGGCAAGATGAACGGGGGCGACTCCATATCGCCCTACACCGGCCTGAAAGGCGAGGTGAAACACATGGCCTTCAGCCCCGACGGTAAGCGCCTCGCCATCGCCTACGCGGACGACACGTTGGCAATCCTCGGCCTCGTATCGCCTCGCCCCAAAGCGATCCAGTTCAACGAAAAACGACCACCATCATTCTCATTCCTTGTGAGTGATCTCTGTACGTCTATGCGATTGATGGTGCGGAGGTAATCCAAGATCGGGTGGAAATGGGTTTGGA
>JANXSH010000952.1 GCA_025356615.1 Planctomycetia bacterium
GTCTACAAGATCCGCCTCGGGGCACACCCGCGCGAGTACCTCCACGCGGTCAACGTCCCGACCACCTCGGAGGACTACAAACAGTCCGAGAGCAACCTCGCCCGCACGAACAAGGAGGAGATCGAGCGGACCTATCCCGAATGGGACGTTCAGGTCGTCGAGAAGCTCGAGGGGGTCCAACACGCCCAGGCCGTCGCCGGGAATATCACCGTCTACACGCCCCAGGGCAACGGCATCGCGCGGATCTTGCTCTTCCTCGTCCTCGCGCTGGTCTTCGCAGAGGTCGTCCTCGCCTGGCAATTCGGGCACTACAGCGCCTCGGGGCCGACGCGCGGGGAGGAGCCGACCAGACCCGTCGCCGGTTGGCGCGGCCTGGCGCTGCGGCTTGCTCCGTACCTCCTGTTTGCCACGCTGGCGGCGATCGGATTCGTCCTCATCCACGACGGTGCCACGGGCGACTTCCTGGGCTTCCTACCCGATTCGATGCGTGCGGTCGTCGAGCGGGCCGTCGATGTGCCCGCCCCGGCTCAGGGAGAGGGCAGCCGATGGCGGCTGGAATATTCCAGCTTCCTCTACGACGCGAAGGCCGATGTCTGGCTCGTCGGGGCGCTAGCCCTCTTCTCCGGTGTCACGGTCGCGCTGATCTATCGCCAGGAAGGGAGTGCGATCACGGCCGGGTATCGCCTCCGGCTGATCTGCCTGCGGGTCGGCTTGTTGCTCCTCCTGCTCGTCGTCTTCCTGCCGCAACTCGGTCTCCATTTCGAGCGCCAGGGCTGGCCGGATCTCGCCATCCTGATCGACGACTCGCAATCGATGAACACGATCGATACCTACCGCGATGCCGAGGTCCGCACGTCTGCCGACACCCTGGCCGCGAAGGCGACCCTGAGTGCGGAGGAGAAGGAGGAACTCGAACGGGCCGTCGCGAAGATGCAGAGCGGGGGCGGCAAGGTGACGCTGACGCGCGCGTCCCGGCTCGCCCTCGCGCGGACGCTGCTCACCGCAGACGGCGACGACTGGTTGAGGCAGCTCATGGTCAAGCGCAAGGTCCGCCTGCACCTCTACCGATGCAGCACGCGCGCGGATCGCGTGGCCGACATCACCTCGGAGGACGACCTCGACGCCGCCGCCAGTGCCGTCGATTCGCTGCGGGCCGACCCGAGCCACGACTCGAGCCAGTTGGGTTCGGCGGTGCGTCAAGTGCTCAACGACTTCCGTGGCGCGTCCCTGTCCGGCATCATCCTTATGACGGATGGCGTGACGACCGAGGGCGAGAACCTCGCGGGCGTCGCGAAGTATGCCGCCCAGATGGGCGTACCCCTTTTCTTCGTCGGCATCGGCGACGCGCAGGAACAGCGCGACCTCTCCCTTCATGACCTCCAGGTGAAGGAGTCCACCTACGTCAACGATCGCCTCGTCTTCGCCCTGCGAGTCACCGGGCAGGGCTTCGAACGGCTGACGGTCCCGGTCACTCTCTACGAAAAGGGCAAGGACCGCGTCCTCGACTCCAAGACCGTCACCCTTTCGCCGGGCACGAAGACGATCAAGGTGCAGCTCGTCCACCGGCCCACCGAGCCGGGCGAGAAGGTCTACGTCCTCCGCGTCCCCGTTCAGGAGGGCGAAATCGATCGCGAGAACAACCAGATCGAACGGGCGGTCAGCGTCGTCGAGACGAAACAGATCAAGGTTCTCTACGTCGAGGGCTACCGCCGCTACGAGTATCACTACCTCAAGACGCTGCTCGAGCGCGAGAGCGCCTTGGTCAAGAACAACAAGAGCATCGAGCTGCGCGTCGTCCTCCTCGACGCGGACGCCAATGCGTCCGAGCAGGACAGGACCATTCTCCCCGACGGCTTCCCGACGCCGTTCCGCAACACCGATATCCACACGCTCGACGCGGACCTCTGGTCGTATGACGTGGTCATCCTCGGCGACATCGACCCCAAGGCGGGCGATGACAACGCCATGACGGACCATCTGAAGCACGTCGCCGAGTTCGTGACCGAGCGCGGGGGCGGGTTGCTCGTCCTGGCCGGCGAGCGATTCTCGCCGGCGGCGTTCCAGACCTCGCCGCTGAAGGACGTGTTGCCGATCGACCTCACCGGTGATCGCGCGGGGAGCAGGGATCCCGAGGAGAGTCTGTTGGAGACCTACCGCCTGGACCTGACGCCGGGCGGGAAGGTCCACCCGATCTTCCGGTTCAGCCACGAGGAGAAGGACAACGAGGAGGTCTGGGGCCGACTCAAGGAATTCTACTGGTTCGCGGACGGGTATCAGCCCAAGCGCGCGGCCGAGGTGCTGGCGACTCACCCGACGCTGAAGGCTGCGAGCAAGGCGGGCAGAGAGACCGCCGAACGGCACCCGATCGTGTTGCAACAGTTCTCCGGGTCGGGCCGGTGCATGTTCTTCGGATTCGACGAGACGTGGCGCTGGAACTGGCGCGACGACCAGACGTACTACAACCAGTTCTGGGTCCAGACGGTTCGCTACCTCGCGCGGAGTCGGTCCGGCAAGGTCGAGCTGCGCCTCGACCGCCAGACGCCTTACCGACGCGGCGAGCCGATCAAGGTGATGGTGCGATTCCCCGACGACGAGAAGCCCCCTTCGGACCTGACCAAGGTGAAGGTGAGTGTCGAACGGCGGATCCCCGGCAAGGAGTCCGAGCGCGAGACGAGGACGCTCGAACTCTCGCGCATGGAGTCGAGCCGGGCGACGTATGAGACGACGCTGACCCAAACGCCCGAGGGGGAGTATCGCTTCTCGTTGATCGAGCCGTCGGCGAAGCCCCGCCCCCAGGTCGAGTGCAAGGTGTTGGCCCCGCCGGGTGAACTGGAGCTGTTGCGCATGAATCAGGCCCAGATGGAGGAGGCCGCAACCGCGACGCAGGGCAAGTTCTACACGCTGGCGACGGCCGACCGACTGCTGAACGACCTGCCCTCGGGCAACCGGGTCACGGTCAACTCGCAGGGTCCGCCGTGGCTGGTGTGGAACTCGTCGGTGCTGTTCCTACTCGCGCTGGGGCTTTTGACGACAGAATGGTTGTTCCGTAAGCAGAAGAACCTGTTATAGTAGAAGTGGGGTGAGGATTCGTAGGGTGGGTCGAGCGGAGCGAGGCCCACCAGCACTTCACCGACTTCACCCTTATCCTTGACACGAGGGGTAGTCTGGTGG
>JANXSH010001001.1 GCA_025356615.1 Planctomycetia bacterium
CGCTCGAGGCGCTCTCAAGGCTGGAATGTAAAGAGGTGCCGCATGGGCCTGGTCTTCTTCCTCCTCTCGTTGTCCTCCGCGCCCCTGCATAGGGACATTCCAGTCTTGGAGCTGACCGTGGATTCGCAGACCTCTTCTCGATCCTCGACTGCGCCGACATCCTAACCCGCCACGTTCTTCAAACGGTGACGGAATTATGTCAAATATCCCGGAAAGGGCGGGATCGACGTTCGTTCTGCGCCAGCAATCGGTCCGTGAAGAAGGTTACAAATATCATCGCCCCTCACTCCTTCGCGTACCACGGCACGTTGACGACCACGACGTGACGCATCCCGCTGAAGTAGAGGTAGCCCTTGAGGAACGTCGCCGTCTGGTTGTGCAAGAAGTAGTGATACCAGCGACGCTCGACCAGTTCCGGCACGATGACCGCGATGAGGCGGCCGGGGTGGGTCCGCTCCAACTCGGTGATGAAGTCCGTCAAGGGCTGGTAGAGCTTGCGGAAAGGGGAGGGGACGACGACCAGTTTGATGGCATGCAACCCCGCCTCCCGAGTCGGGGCGTCCACCAGCGCCGGCCAGCGGCGCTGCAACTCCTCGCCCCCGGCCTCGTCGTCGGCGATGTGCAGGGCGTAGACGTCGGGGGCCATTTTCACCGCGACGCGCATCGCCTTGCGTGTCACCCTACTCCAGCCCCGGACCACTAACAGGGCCAGGGGAGGTTTCATGTCCTTCACGTCGATCGGCTCGTCGGAAGCCACTTCGCGGGCGACCGTGCGATAGTGCCGCCGGACTCCATAGAAGAGGGCGATGAGGATACCCACCATGAGGGCGGTGAGCCAGGCACCTTCCACGAATTTCGAGACGAGTACGACGACCAGCGTCACCGCCGTGCAGATCGCCCCCAGCCCGTTGACCAGGATCGACCGCCCCGCCCCCCTCCCCCCGACGCGCCGCCAGTGCATCACCATGCCCGCCTGCGACATGGTGAAGGCCAGGAACGCCCCCACGGCGTACAGAGGGATGAGCCTGTCGGTGATCCCGCCGAAGGCGATCAAGAGGAGCGCCGACAGGATCGCGAGGATGAAGATGCCCTGCGAGTAGACCAGCCGTCGGCCGCGGTGGGCGAAGCCGGTCGGCAGGAAGCCGTCCTGCGCGATCGCGCGACAGAGGCGGGGGAAGTCGGCGAACCCCGTGTTGGCCGACAGCGCCAGCACGGCGATCACCGAGCCGATGGTGACGTAGTAGAACACCCCCTTGCCGACGACGGCGGCGACGAGTTGCGACAGGACGCTCTGGTAGCCGGCCTCTTCCGCGTTGGTCGCGCCGATTTCGTAGACCTGACAGAGGTAGGCGATGCCGCCCAGCATGAGGACCAGCAGGGCGATGATGACGGTCAGGGTCCGGCGCGCGTGATCGACCGGCGGCTCGCGGAACGCCATCACGCCGTTGCTGACCGCCTCGACGCCGGTCATCGCCGTGCAGCCGCTCGCGAAGGCCCGCAAGAGGATCCAAGCGGTCGCCGTCTCGAGCGCCGGCGACGGCGGGGCAGGGGGGATCTCCGGCACAGGCTCGCCGCCCGCCAGCATCGTCTTGACCAGGCCGATAGCCAGGACAGCGAGCAGGGTGACGATGAAGAGGTAAGTGGGCACCAGGAATGCCACCCCCGACTCCCGCACGCCGCGCAGGTTGACCAGGGTGATCAACCCGAGGATCGCCAGGCAGATCCAGAGGGTGTAGGGTTGCGCCGCCGGCAGGGCGGACACGAGCGCGCCGACCCCGGCGGAGATGCCGACCGCGACGGTGAGGACGTAGTCTATCAACAGCGCCCCGGCGGCGAGGAGGCCGGAGAACGTCCCCAGGTTTTCACGGGCGACGGTGTACGATCCTCCCCCGTGGGGGTAGGCCGCAATCGTCTGCCGGTAGGAAAAATAGACGATCAGCAGGAGCGCCACGATCAGCAGCGTTATCGGCCCGAGATACCAAATCCCGACCGCGCCGAGCGGGATGAGGAGGGTCAACGCCGCCTCGGGGCCGTACGCCGCCGAACTCAGCGCGTCGAGGCCGAGCATCGGGATGCCGGCCAACACGCCGACCCGCTGCTGGTCCTCTTCCCGAGTCGCCAGGGGTCTTCCGAACAGCCATTCCTGGATTGCCATCGCTCCTCCACGGACTCGAGAGTGAGATCGTGTATATATACGGCAGTTGCCCCACAACCGTCAATCGCCTGAATCGAGCGGCGGATCATCCGAGTCGAGCCGATTCGCCTCGCGGCTGATACAACACTGCTCACGAGGCGCTCCGCGATCCGCAACCTTGGTGACACCTTGGCCCCACATGAACCGAATCCGGGCGAAACCCCGCCCCCCGTCCTGAGCGTCGTTATCCCACTACTCAACGAGGAAGAGGTACTGGAGCAGACCTATTCGAGCATCAAGACGCATCTCGATCTCTTGGCCGAGGCTTACGAAATCGTCTTCGTCGATGACGGCAGTACGGATCGGTCGCGGATCATCCTCGCGGAGAAGGCACGCCTCGACCCCACCGTCCGAGTCGTCGTCCTCTCGAGGAATTTCGGCCACGAGATGGCCACCACGGCGGGCCTCCACCACGCCCGAGGCGAGTGTGCGGTCGTCATGGACGCCGACCTCCAGGATCCTCCCGAACTCATCGCCGAGATGATGAAGCGGTGGCGCGAAGGGTATCAGGTGGTTTACGGCGTCCGCTCCAAGCGCGAAGAAGAGTCGGCCCTCAAGAAACTGACCTCGTTCGTCTTCTATCGCCTCATGGGCAAGATCAGCGATGTCCCCATCCCTGCGGACACCGGCGATTTCCGGCTGATGGATCGGCGCGTCCTCGACATCTACGCGAAGTTAGAGGAAGACCCACGCTTCTTCCGCGGGCTCATCAGTTGGGTCGGCTTCCGCCAGATCGGCATTCCATTCATTCGACAACCGCGGGCGGCGGGGCGAACCAAATACCGCTACAGTCGGCTCCTCAAACTCGCCCTCGACACGATCACGGCATTCTCGTCCCTGCCCGCGTTGCTCATCACGATCACTGCCATCCTGTGCCTGGTCCTGAGCGCCGTCGGGGCGGGGACGCTCCTCTCCCTCTGGGCAGTCCGGCTCATCGAAATCCCGGCATGGGGATGGGCGGGACTCGGATTCCTCGGCCTTTGGAACATCCAATTCCTGAGCCTGGCCATCCTGGGCGAGTACATCATTCGGACGCACAAACACACCCAGCGACGGCCCCTCTTCCTCGTCGAGCGGGTCATCGAACATCGGACACCGAACGAGTAGCCTACTTCGAGGATCTCCCATGTCGGAAGTCGCGCCATTGGAGACATCGCGGGTCTGGTATCGACCGGGGATCGCGGATGTCGTCTTCCTGCTCGTCGCGCTGGCGGTTCTGCGAGGTGCCCGCCACTCGATGCTCGACGACCCCGGTCTGGGCTGGCACCTGCGCAACATCGACGCCATGCGCGGGCAGGGGGGCTGGTTGCGCGAAGACCCCTTCGGCGACCCGCGCACGCGCGACGACGCCTCGAGACCCTGGTTCACGAACCAGTGGCTCGGCGAGGTGCCCGCCTACCTGGGGTGGGAGTGGGCGGGCCTCGAAGGCATCGCTGCGGTAAACGCGATCGTGCTCGCGTGGCTCGGCAGGCGACTCTATATGGCTCTCATCGACGAGGGCCTGTCCTGGCCGATGGCTCTGGTGTGGACCTCGCTCGGAATGATGGGAACCTCCTGTTCGTGGAATGCGCGGCCCAACGTGTTCTCGATCCTCTTCCTGTTCTTCACCGCACGCGCCTGTATCCGACTCCACGAAGGCCGACTCTCTAAGCGATCAATGGTCGGCCTCGTTCTAATGTTCACCCTTTGGGCCAACACCCACGGCGGCTTCGTCGCCGGCTTGTTGACACTTGGCGCGACCTGCGGAGTCGAACTGGGAATGTGGCTCGTCCTCGGCATCGGTGAGGCGAAAACAAAACTTGTACGATCCGGCGGCTTGTTGCTCGCCTCGTTCTTTGCGACACTCATCAATCCTTACGGCATCGAACTGTATCGCTGGGTCTTCCAACTGCTCGGCGATCCGTATTTCATGGAGTTGCATCAGGAGTGGAAATCGCCCGACTTCCATAGCGGTGGCGCAATGCGTTACGAACTCCTTCTGCTCCTCTACCCCCTCGTCCTCGGGCTAAGTCGAAGACGACCCACGCTCGTCGAAGTCGTGCTAGGCGTCCTCTGGCTCCACCTGGCGCTCACCGGCTTTCGCTATGTCGCGCTGTGGATCATTGTGGTGATCCCGACGATGGCCCGGTCGAGCGTCCAGATCAGCTACCTGGAGGATCTCGCGGCCCGGCTGAGACTGAACGCAGCACCGGGCAGTCTCTTCCACACGCCGCGCGGGCCAAGCCCCTGGCTCGCCTCACTGGTCGTCGCGTTGGCTCTTCTCGGATGGAGCCGACACGCAGAGGGGACGTTCGCCTTCCACGACCAGAAGATCATTGCCTCCGAGTCGCTCGATCGCCTGATCGAGCTGACCCGCCAATGGGAGGCGGAGCAGGGGACGCGCCCCCGGATCTTTCACGCCTACGACTGGGGCGGCTACTTGACCTGGCACGGCTGGCCGAACACCCTTACCTGGATCGACGACCGCAACGAGGTCCAAGGCAAGGATCGCATCGAGCGCTACTTCGCGATCGTCGCGGCGAAGCCCGGCTGGGAAGATCATCTCGGCAAGATTGATTGGGTGTGCATCAACCCCGAGTCGGCACTCGCCGAAAAACTGGCGGCCGACACTCGATGGAAGGTACGCCATAACGACGGCTACGCGGTCATCTACGAGCGCCTTCGCTAACCCGTGTTCAGCGTCCCAAGCGCGGACCGATCCCACGCACGATGGCGGTCTCCGAGTGTCCGCGATAGACGTAGTGGGCGGGATAAAAGCCCCTATTTAATTCAACATAATATCCATTATCGGACGTTAACGTTCTATGATCGTCGATTTGATGAACTTCAGCCATCGAACGTTAACGTCCGATAATGAACGTTATGTTGAATTAAGTCAACCTCGACGCGCCGTGCGTAACTCTCTACAGCGTCTCCAGATGCGTCCGAAGAGCGATAGGTCCGGCTAATCGATGCGGAGGAGTTTGCAGGCGGCGTGATACGAGAGGTCTAGGTCAACGGGAACGGCCAGATCCGACGACAGCCACAAGGGCAATGTGGGTAGCCCTGAGCCGACGCTGAGTCGCGCCCGCCAGATCGATAAGCGTGTGGCCTCTTCCTGCTGCGTGCGGTAGGCGACGGCATAGAGCGGATCGACCTCGCTGGGCTGGGGTGCTTCCAGTTCGAGCAACTCGACCAACTGACGGTGCAGATCGTGATGGCGGGTCGTCACTTCATCGACAACGATCAGCCCCGCCCCAAGGCGGAGGTAGCCGGCGCACTTCCCGGCGAACGCCTGCCTTGCTGCTGGCCGATCCTTGTTGGCCGGACTGATCAGTTCGATGGCTCCCACCAGACGCGACCCGTCGCGCTGGTCGATCACGCGAACCTCGAACAGATCGCGAGCCGACCAATCCATCGTGCCGCTCCAGGCTGGCTCAACGAGGGACCAAGCCGACGCGGCAACGCCGCGGGTTGCTGTCACTGAGAATGGGAGAGTCGCGACATCGATCTCGACTATCGGCCCACGCGAGGTCTGCGGCATGGCCACGAACTCCGGCGGCAATAGACCGTTGAGGTCCTGGGCAATCATTGTCGCCCAGGCACTGTGAAAGCCTTCCCAGGGTCGAGTCACGCTCAACGGGGGGATGAAATGGTTGTGCAGTGTCATAGGAGGTTCCATTGTGGTATACCTCATCCCGCAGGCATGTGCCCATTCATCGATGAGTCGCTCTCGCCGTTCGTTAGATAGACACCCATTCGGCGGAATTTCTGATACCGTCCCTCGAGCAGCGCTGGAGTCTCGAGCGGTCGCAGTTCGCGGATGCAGCGGACGAGGTAGCTCTTCAAGGTCTTCGCCATTTCGCGGTGGTCGCGATGGGCCGCACCGAGTGGCTCGGCAATCACGTCATCGACGACGCCGAGTTTCTTGAGGTGCTTCGAGGTGAGTTTCAGCGCTTCTGCCGCGAGCGGGCGGGTCGTCTCGTTCGCCTCTCTCCAAAGGATGCCGGCACACCCTTCGGGACTAATGACGGAATAATAAGCATGCTCGAGCATGCTGACGCGGTCGCCGATTCCAATGCCCAGCGCGCCGCCGGAGCCGCCCTCTCCTATCACGACGCATACGATTGGAGTCGGGCAGCGACTCATTTCGAGGAGGTTGTTTGCGATCAGTTGGGACTGTCCGCGTTCCTCCGCCCCGATGCCCGGAAATGCGCCCGGCGTATCGATAAGACAAATGATGGGCATGCGGAATTTAGCCGCGATTCGCATGCACCTCAATGCTTTTCGATATCCTTCGGGATGGGCGCATCCGTAAAAACATGCCGTGCGTTCGTGAAACGTTCGTCCCTTTTCCTGTCCAATCAACATGACACGAAAATCGCCGAGCCGGGCGAATCCCGTTCGGATGGCGCGGTCGTCCCCGAAGGACCGGTCGCCGTGCAACTCGACGAACTCCTCGAAAATGAGGTCGATGTAATCGACCGTGTGCGGACGTTGGGGGTGCCGGGCGACCTCGATCGTGTTCCACGCCGTGAGAGTGCTGTAGACCTTCTTCTTGAGCGCGACGAGGTCGCGGCGCATCCGGCGAATCTCGTCGCTCCCCGCCTGCCCTTGCGTCTCGAGTTCGCTCAGGAGATCTTCCACCTGGTATATCTCTTTCTCGAAGGGAAGTCGTAGTGTTGTCATCGTTCCAGGCTCCTCCTCTCTCTCGCGATCGCCAGGCTCACGCCTTCCCTGCCGGCTTCGGGTCGGTATTCTTGAAGACCTTGAGCGTCTTGAGTTTCATCAACACCTCGTGGAAGTCGCGTGGCCGATCCTTCTTTTGCTTGGCGAGCATGCGCATGACGAGGTCGGCGAACGGCTCGGTTATGTCGGGGTTGTGGATGCGGGGCGAAGCCACCTTCTCGGTGATGTGTTTGGCGAGTAGATCCTGGGAACTCGACCCGCTGAACGGAGGACGCCCCGTCACTAGCTCGAAGCAGGTCGCGCCGAAGCTGTACACGTCCGCCTGGCCGTCGAGCGGCTCGCCCCGAATCTGCTCCGGCGACATGTAACTTCGCGTCCCCGCCACCTTGCCATGGCGCTTGAAGAATTTCGAGAAGAAACTCGGCTTCTCGATTCTCTTTGCGAGGGCGAAGTCGATGAGTTTGAGTTCCCCCGCTGAGTTGACGAGCATATTGCCCGGCTTCACGTCGCGGTGGACCCAGCCCTCGGCGTTCATGAAGGCGAGGGCCGTCGCCGACTGCTTGAAGATACTTTCGACGTGTTCGCGGATGAAATCCAACTGCTTTCGTATCAAACGCATCTTCAGGCTGCCCGCCGGGAAGAACTCCATGACGAAGAAGGGGGTTTTCGACTCGGTACTCACATTCACGATGCGAATGATATTCGGGTGCGCGAGCTTCTGCCCGACCTTCGCTTCGTGAATGAGGGCCGATCTCGAATCGCCCCTGCCGGCGTGTTCGGGTAGCAGGATCTTCATCGCGAAGTGGCGATGGCTCGATGCCTCGACGACTTCCCAGACCTGGCTGGTCTGCCCGGTCATGATTAGGTTCTGTAGGCGGTAGCCGCCGATGATCTCTTCGGCCATGGCCGACCTCCAGTCGTTACCAGTATTCCTCGTAGTGGATGTTGCCGCGTAGCTTCTGCGCGGGGACATCCGTCTGGAAGCCTCGCCGGGTCAGGATCTCGATCACGCCGGGCGGTTGTGGGAATCGCACCTCGCCGGTGACTCGGTCCTTCTCGGCTACGCCGATCATCTTCGGGTTGCCGCAGAGGAAGACGTGGGTCGTCGCCGGGTCGAGGGGTCGGCCCAATTGGCGTTCCAATTCACCCGACGAAAGCAAATCCTGGATGTAGACCTTTCCCCCCGGCCCCTGCCCTTCGCGGGTCGTTAGGCTGAGGTAAGTGTAGTTCGGATATCGCCCCATGAGTTGGTCGTGAATCGCGCGATAGCCGAGATCCTGTTTATATCGTACACAGCAAGCGGAGAGGATGCGCCCTCGGTGGTTTGCTCGGAGCAATTCCAAGAGCATGTAGTTGTGCGGTGCCTCGCCGGTGCCAGTGGATAAGAAGATAACGGAATCGTCGGGCTTGACTCCCTCCAGGGTGTAGTGTCCTGCGATCTTCTCGCCGAGGTGGAGTCGCGACCCCTGTTCGAGCAGGAACAGCCGGGGCGTGAGGACCGGTGCCGCTGCCTTGCCGCTGTTGCGGACGAGGACGATGTAGAACTCCAGCCAGTCCGTCTGGGCGACCTCGAGTAGCTCGCCCTCCGTGTCGAGGACGGAGCAACTGATCGAATACGACCTCCGCGCCAGGCGCGACAGGAATAGTGGATCGAGCTGCTCGGCCTGACAGCCTTCGTGTCTCGGCTCCCAGTATCCAAGCCCCAACACGGTGTACTGCCCCGGCTTGTGTGCCGGGCGCGGAAAGTCCGGTCGGACCCGCATGATGACCAGATCGTGGTGTACGCGGTCGAGATGCACGATGGATGCGTTATACTTCTCGTCACGGAGTCGAGAGAGTTCTTCCGAGGTCATGACACGATACCTGATCGATCGACTTCCATACACGGACGCATTGACTCGAACCGGGTGGAGAGGTGCCCGGCTCGAGTCGTTTCATCTCACCAGTGTAGTGAAGGCGGGGATTCAGTGCGAGAGAGGTTTCCTCTGGGAGCTATCAACTATCAGCTATCAGCTATCAGCCAGAGTCGGCAAAGGTAGGGGAGAGAGGTTTCCTAACCTCTCCCCCCTGCCCTCTCGTCTGGTACTCAGCCCTTCTTCTTCACCACACTCTCGAAGACCTCGATGCAGGCGGCGACATCCTTCGTCGGCTCCTTGGCGTTCGCCTCGTATTCGATCGAGATCATGCCGGGGAACTTCACTTCCGTGAGCGCCTTCAGCACCTCGGCGACGTTCAGGACGCCCTTCCCGAACACGACATCGGTCTTGGTCTCGTTGTCGTGGTCCTTGAGGTGCAGGCCGAAGTTGCGTGCCCCCATCTTGCGGATCTGCTGGGCGGGATCGAGTTTCTTGCCGAGTTGGGCGCTGCGAATGAGGTGCCCCGTGTCGAGGCACGCGCCGATGAGTTCGTGATGATCCTTGACCGCCGCGAGGATGATCTCGGCGGAGTACCAGCGATCGAGTTTTTTGCCGCCGACCGGGCCGTGTGGGTGGATGCCGATGGCGATCTTGTACTCGGCGCAGAGCTTGTCGAGGCTTTCGAAGCTGTCCGGCGACGGGCTGGCGCTGAACATCTTGAGGCCGAGCGCCTTGCCGAAGTCGAAGACGCGCTTGTTGGCGTCGTGGTCC
>JANXSH010001003.1 GCA_025356615.1 Planctomycetia bacterium
TGCGCGGCCAGCGCGGCGGGTCGATCTGTTCGACGATGACGTGTACGTTCTTCGTCGCCTGGTCCGCCGACACATTCCCCGCCGACGCGGCCAGAGCGAGGACTTCCAGCTCCGGGTCGTTCAGCGCCAGGGCGATGGCGACGGCGGTGTCGATGCCGGGGTCCGCCACGAGAATGACTTTTTGTGCCATCGATCGACTCCTCGAGGTCGGCTCAGTGTGAAGGAGAAACTGCGGACGAAATACGAATCAGGGCATCGAGTACTGCTGCCGCCCTGCCGGAGGCAATGGAGAGGCGGGCAATCGTCGCGCCCTCGGCGGGCGATTTCGCCCGACCGGCTGCGATCAGCGCCGCCCCGGCATTTACGATGACTACCCAGGCGGTCGGCCCCTCGCGCCCGGCGAGGACTTCGCGAATGATCGCCGCGCTCCCGGCGGGGCCACTCGCTCGCAATTCCTCGAGCGAACAGGTGGGGACGCCGAAATCCGTCGGGGTCCACTCGGCCTCGGTGATCCTCCCCGCTTCGACGATCCGAACCAACGTCGGCGCGGCGGGCGACACCTCGTCCAGCCCGTCTCGGCCATGAACCAGGACGGTGCGCCGAGTCCCGAGCAAGGCCATCGCCCCGGCCATGCGGTCGAGCCACTCGGGCCGACCGACACCGAGCAACTGATACGCGGCCCCGGCGGGATTCGCCAGCGGCCCCAGGCAATTGAACAGCGTGCGGACCCCGAGGCGACGCCGCACGTCGCCGACGTGGCGAAGGGCGGGATGGTAACTCGGCGCGAAGCAGAAGGCCATCCCGGCCTCCGCGAGGCATCGTCTTGCCATCTCCGCATCCGCCGTCATCGCGACGCCGAGGTGGGACAACACGTCCGCGCTCCCGCTCGCGCTACTGACGCCCCGATTGCCGTGCTTGACGACCGGGACGCCTGCCCCGGCGACGACGAGGGCCGTCGCCGTGCTGATGTTGAACGTTCCCGTCCCGTCGCCGCCCGTGCCACAGGTGTCGAGGACATCGTCGCGCCCTGTGTCCAGGAGCTGGGCGTGTCTGCGCATCACCGCAGCGGCGGCGGCCAACTCCTCGGAGGTCTCGCCCTTGGCGCGTAGAGCCATGAGCAGCGCGGCCGTTTCCGCCGGACCCCACATCCCGGTGAGGAGTTCCTCCATCACCGCCGACATGCGTTTCGACGAAAGATCACGTCGTTCGAGTAGATCGGTCAACAGGGTCGCTACCGATAGCGGCGCACTCGCTACAGACATCCAGGGTGTCCCATCAAACCGGATTTGCCAGGCTCTCCCAGATGAGCATACCTAAAATCGTGGAGAAAGACAGAGAATTCTCTTTACATCCTATACGCACGTCTAATATACTTCCTTACAATAGTGAACGTGTGAGACTTCGGCGCTCGATCTCATCGAGAATGCCCTCTAACCCACGATCACGAATACGAGCCGTTTTCGGCTCCGGGTAATGAACCCCTCCTACCGATGACACGAGGCGAATCATGGCGAATCTAGGAATCCTCACGACACGACAACGCGAAATCTACGAATTCATCCGCGACCAGATCGAGACGCGGAACATCCCGCCGACGGTCCGAAACATCGGCGACGCCTTCGGGATCAAGTCGCCCAACGGCGTCATGTGCCATCTCAACGCCCTCGAGAAGAAGCAGCTCATCACCCGGGACAAGAGGTCGGCGCGCGGCATCCAGTTGATCGACCGACAGCGTTCTCACAACGCCGAGTTGCCGCTCTACGGCAAGGTCGCCGCCGGCGTCCCGATCGCCGCCGCCGAGCAGTCCGACGATCGGTTCAACTTCGCCGATATGTTCTGCGCCCCCGACCACTTCGTCCTCCAGGTGAGTGGCCAGTCGATGATCGAGGACCACATCGACGACGGCGACTACGTCGTCATTCGCAAGCAGGGGACCGCCGAGAACGGCGAGCGGGTCGTCGCGATGATCGACAACGAGGTGACTCTCAAGCGCTTCCAGTTCAAGAACGGCAAGGTAACGCTGCACCCCTGCAACGGGGCCATGTCGCCGATCCATGTGAACCCCGAGTCGGAGACGAGCGTCCTCGGCGTCCTCGTAGGCGTCCTCCGCAAGTGCCGGTGAGGGGGCCGGGGCTACAGGGGTGGATGCGTGAAGCCCGACGCGCCAGCGAGGGAGAAGGGGCCACGCCGGAGCAACGGCGAGGGTTCCCTCGCTGGCGCGTCGGGCTACGAGACGTTCGAGGGCCTTCGCCGTCTCAAAATGGCTGATTCAGCCCAAACCACACCTGAATCCCCGTGTCCGCATTTACGCTCTTCGCAATGTCGAGGCGTAATGTCGTCCTTTCGACGAAGCTGAACCACGACACGTCGAGTCGCAACCCACCCCCGAACGCATGCGCGGTCGGGGCTTGGGACCGACCACGGATGTAGGCGTCGCCCACATCATAGAAGGCTGCCCCGTAGACGTGTTGCAAACGAGCGATGTTGTCGAGTGCCGCGTACTGAGGCCGGCGCATGAGCGGGAAGCGCCATTCGGCGCTCCCGACCCACACACTACTACCCTGGCGCTGGGCGAGGTCGAAGCCGCGGAAGAGATCGCCGCCGCCCATCGTGAAGAACTCACCGCGACCCGGTACCGCCGTCGCCGCGTAAGCTCGGACGGCGACTCGCGTTTCGGCGAGCCACTTCAGGGCCGCTTTGGCGTGCGACTCTTCGACACCCTCGCTGAAGTTCGGCAAGGATTTGACGGTCGAGATCGCTCCAGCCACTTTCTGGACACCAACGGTCGAAGGCGATTGGGCGATGCCGCCTTCGTACCAAGCGTCGATCGAGAAGCCGCCCTCGGGATCCCAATACGGGGTAAGGTAGTTGAGGCGATAGTGCAAGCCAGCTGTCGTCGTGCGGTCGAACCGCGTCCCCAGCGTGGCATGAGTAGGGTAGGGGAGAAAGTTATCGGAATACTGGGCGTAAGCCTCGAGGAAGTGGATCGGCGGTAGATAGAGGCTCGAGCCGTAGGTGAAGATGTATCGTCCCCAGAGGACGGCGCGGGTCGCGTCCTTGTCGCCATCGGCAAGGTTCATCAAGCGGCGCTCGGCGGTGACGCCGACCTGAGACTTGGGGAACGGCCAGTGGTCCCACATGGCGTCGGCCCCAGCGACAACGTCACGGAAGTTCGTGCGGTAGGCGGAATAGACCCCACCGGAGAATTCCTGCGTGCGATAGAGTCCCGCACGGGCACCCAGCATCGAGGACCGCGTGAACCAGGCGTTCTCGTACATCGTGCTGTACATCCAGAGGCCGAAGATCACGTTCCACTTGTCGTAGGCGTTCGTGAGATCGGTCTCCTCGAGGAACGTGTACAGGGGCGTGAAGCGCCACCGAATCGGCGTGTGCCAGAAATTGTTCGTCGGGTTCGCATCGACGAGAACCTGATCGGGGTCGATGGCGACCTGCGTCGGCTCCGCCGGGAGGATCACCTCGACGAGCATGCGAGCGCCGCCCGTGGAACACTTCTCCAGCCGCGTGACCTTCGCGGGCGGGTCGTCTGTCGTGTAGGATTCCGCGCCGGGCAGGATGCGGACGCGAATGGGATAGCCCTCGCAGCCCGGAAGGGCGAAGCCGAGCGTCGTCGGCTCGTCGCAGTTTGCCTTCTGGGCCACCCAGACGTGGAGCTTGACCCCGCCCGGCGGAATCGCTCGACTGGTCACGTCGGAATCCTGACGCTCCTCTCCCCGGCTGCCCCGGCACACCTGCCAGCGGCGTTTCAGGGGGCAACTGAAGACGCTGTCCGTCACGCACTTCGGCGCCCGCGTCACATTTACTTTCTCGACGGCCCAGTCCGAGAGGCCCGGCCCGTAGAGCCACTTCTCGAAGAACTCGCGCCAGTCGGTCCCGTCGCCTCCGGGGCCGCGTCCGCCAGTATACGCCTCTAGTTCGTGGAGGTAGTCGCTGACGCCGAGGATGCGGTATTGATACTTCCGCACGACACAGCGCGTAAAGTCGAGGAAGGCGGCCTCCTGGAGACGGTCCTCGATCATGCCGACGATACGACCGCCTTTGTCGTAGCACATATTGAACAGGTTGACGAGGTGGCCAAACTTGGGCATCTCCTGAATGACCGGGGAGTTCTCCCCCTTGGCAATTGTCGAGTACATGCCCGAGGAACGGTAGTCATCTCGGCGGATGTTCGGCAGCCACTCCAGGCCGGCGGGGTACTTCATGAATTGGGCGTCTTGCCCCGTCTTGCGACTGAGCAGGCGGTGGCTGAAGTAGTTGGCCATCGCCTCGTCCATCCAGGTCTCGCAATACCCGTTCGTGCCGAC
>JANXSH010001053.1 GCA_025356615.1 Planctomycetia bacterium
GCGCATCAAGCCGCCGTTCCCCGCCCTCGAAGGCGCGTTCCGCAAGCCGACGATCGTCAACAACATCGAGACGCTGGCGTGCGTGACGCACATCCTCGACCGGGGCGTCGAGTGGTTCAAGTCGATGGGCGTCCCCCCCGACCCCGCCAACCCGCGCGACGCGGGCAGCTTCGGCCCCAAGCTCTACTGCATTAGCGGCCACGTCAACAAGCCCGGCTGCGTCGAGCTGCCGATGGGCATCACCGTCCGCGACCTGTTGGAGCGGCACGGCGGCGGCATGTGGAAGGGCAAGAAGGCCAAGGGCTGCATCCCCGGCGGCGTGTCAATGGGCGTCATGACCGAGGCCGAGTTCGACACGAAGCTCGACTTCGCCGGCCCCGGCACCGTCAAGTGCCTGGGTTTAGGCACCGCCGCCGTGACCTACTTCGACGAGGACACCTCGATCGTCGATGTGCTGTACAACATCTGTCGCTTCTTCGAGCACGTGTCCTGCGGCCAGTGTACGCCGTGCCGCGAGGGCACCGGCTGGATGCACAAGATCATGGACCGGATGCGCCGGGGCCAGGGCCGACACGAAGACCTGAAGATCCTCGAGGAAGTCGCCGACCAGATCGGCATCATGCCCGGAACGACCATTTGCGGACTCGCCGACGGGGCAGGCTGGCCGGTCAAGAACGCGATTCGCAAGTTCCGCGCGGAGTTCGATTCGTATATCAAGGGTGGTAAGCGGACGACGCACTCGCTGAAGCTCGTCGGGGCACACTGACCGGCGAGCGGGGCGTGTCAACGCCCTGGACTTGTGTATCCGATTAAAGGAGACGACCTCATGACCCCACACCGGATGATCGCAGCCAGCCTCGCACTGGGCCTCCTGTGCGCCGTCACGGGGTGCCCCAAGACGACTCCGCCCCCTCCTGCGGCCCCGAGCAATACCGCACTGGGTGGCAGCCTGGGCCGCGCCCCAAAGGACGGCTCGACCACCGTATTGGGCAAGGCGCGCGACCGCGTCGTCGATGTGCAGATCATGACCGAGATGCGCGATGCGAAGCTGGCGCTCGACGCGGACTTCCCCAACGGCAAGGGGCCGGCAAACACTGCCGCCTGGCTCGCACTGCTCCGAGACCTCCGCAACCTCCGCCAGATGGTCGAGAAGGGCGAAGTCGTCGCGCATCCCGGCGTCGATGTCCAGCGACAGCCGTCGGGCACGGTGCTGATGTACGAGACGCGCGCCGCTCAGGGTGACGGCATCGTCCTGTTCTGCGACGGCAGCGCGCGGCGCGTCACGTCGAAAGAAGAATTCGCGGCCCTACCCCAGCCGAAGCCATGAGTCCGTCCCTCGTCCTCCGACCGCGAACCGAAACTCCCTCGAGCTGAATCATGGCAACCGTATACGTCTCGTACACGCCGAAAGGCGACGGCAAGGACCCGGCGAACCTCCTCCCGACCACCATCGGGAAGGAGACCGTCCACCTCTTGCCCGTCGATATCGGCAACGAGAAGCTCAACTGCATCCAGGCGGCGGGGAAGGCCAACGAGTTCATCCCGCACTACTGCTGGCACCCGGCGCTGTCCGTCGTCGCCAGTTGCCGCATGTGCCTCGTCGAGGTCGGCGACCGCAAGCCCGATGGCACCATCGCCATGCAAGGCAAGGTCGTCCCCGGCTGTCAGACGCCCGTCAAGGACGGCACGGTCATCGTCACGACGACGGCCAAGGTTCTCTTCACCCAGGAGCAGACGCTCGAGAGCCTCCTGCTGAATCACCCGCTCGACTGCCCCGTCTGCGACAAGGCCGGGGAGTGCCTCCTCCAGGATTACACCTACGGCTACGGTCGCGCCACGAGCCGGATGATCGACGAGAAACACACGCCGCCGAACAAGCCGCACATCGGCCCGAATGTGACACTGTTCACGGACCGCTGCATCATGTGTTCGCGCTGCGTGCGGTTCACCCGCGAGATTTCCGGGACGGCGGAACTCCAAGTCGTCAACCGCGGCGACCACGCGGAGATCGACATCTTCCCCGGCGAGCCTCTCGACAACAAGCTGGCGTCGAACGTCGTCGATCTCTGCCCCGTCGGCGCGCTGTGCAGCAAGGATTTCCTCTACAAGCACCGCGTCTGGAACCTCAAGACGACCGAGAGCGTCTGCCCCGACTGTTCGACCGGCTGCTCGATCAACGTCGATGCGAACAAGAACATCCTCTATCGGCTCCGCCC
>JANXSH010001109.1 GCA_025356615.1 Planctomycetia bacterium
GCAGCTCATCACCGACCGCGTCCGCCTGTTCAACCTGCGCAAGCGCGAGGAGTTCGGCCGCGCCGAGTTGCTCGCCGACTGGGGCATCACGCCCGAGCAAGTCGTGGACCTCCAGACGCTCGTCGGCGACTCCGTCGATAACGTGCCGGGGGTCGCCGGCATCGGCTACAAGACCGCCGCCAAGCTCCTGCAAGAGTTCGGCACCCTGGAGAACATCCTCGCGAACATCGACAAGATTCCCGGAGCCAAGAAGCAAGAGAGCCTCCGCGCCTGCGGCGACATCGTCAAACTCAGCCGGTCGCTCGTCGAACTCGCCGACGACGTGCCGATCGAGCTGGACTGGGACGCCTGGAAACTCCGACCCATCGACACCGAGCGCATGCTCGAGCAGTGCCGGGAATGGGGCTTCTCGAGCCTCGCGGGCCAGATCCGCACTCAGGGCCGGGCCGACGCGCCGCCGGTCATCACGCCCGTGATCGCACCCGCTCGGATGCCCGTCCGCAAGCCCGGCGACCCGCCTCGTCAATCGATGATGTTCGCGGACCCCGAAGAGGCGTCAGAACCGCAACAAGTCCACGGGTTGCAACCCGTGGGCTTCGCCCCTGAACCGCCCCCCGCCTTCGCCGGGGCGACGTATCACCTGATCGACACGCCGGAAAAATGGTCTCCCGTCCTCGCGGCCCTCAGCGCGCAACCGCGTTTCGCCATCGACCTGGAGACGACGAGCCTGACCCCTCTCGACGCCGAGATCGTCGGAATCGCCCTGTCCTGGTCCCCCGGCGAGGCGTACTACCTCGCCCTGCGCGGGCCTGCCAACTCGTCGCTGCTCGACCCGCGTGAGACGCTCGAGCAACTGCGGCCCCTCCTGGAGGATCCGGCCCGCGCGAAGGTCAACCAGAACATCAAGTACGACTTCCTCGTCCTCCGGGCGCGCGGCGTCGAGATGCGCGGCATCGCCGGGGACAGCATGATCGCGGACTACCTACTCCACTCCGGCGAGCGGTCGCACGGCCTGGAGGAACTCGCGCGGCGGTACTTCGACTATCAGGTGATCCCCATCACCGACCTGATAGGCAAGAAGAAACCCAAGAAGCCCCAGCTCCGCATGGACCAGGTGCCGACCGACAAGGTCGCCCGCTACGCCGGCGAGGATGCCGACATGGCCTGGCGCTTGTGCGAACTGCTGGAGGGCCAACTCGGCGCGGATGGACTCTTGCGCCACCTCTACGACGACCTCGAGATCCCGCTCGTCGAAGTCCTCGCGGAGATGGAACACAACGGCATCCGCCTCGACGTGCCGTTGCTCGCACGCCTCAGTGAAGAGATGCAGACGCAACTCGACGCCATCGAGAAGGACATCTACGCCCTCGCGGGACACGAGTTCAACATCGGCTCCCTGCCGCAGCTGCGCAAGGTGCTGTTCGACGAACAGAAACTCCCCGTCCAGAAGCGGACGGGCGTGACGGGCGAGGCCAGCACCGACCAGGAGTCGCTCGAGAAGCTCGCCGCGCTGGACCATCAGGGAGTGGCCCTGCCGCGCAAGATCGTCGAACACCGACAGATCAACAAGCTCAAGGGCACCTACGTCGATGCCATGCCGCTGGTGGTCCACCCGAAGACGGGCCGGATTCACGCCTCGTTCAATCAGACGGTCGCGGCGACGGGTCGGCTGAGTTCGAGTGACCCCAACTTGCAGAACATCCCCGCGCGGCGCGAGATGGGCCAGCAGATCCGCCGGGCGTTCTTGCCCGCGCCGGGCTGGGTCCTGCTCGCCGCCGACTACTCGCAGATCGAGTTGCGCCTCCTCGCCCACTTCTGCGCCGACGACGAACTCGCTCGCGCCTTCGCCGAGGACCGCGACATCCACTCCGCCGTCGCCGCACAGATATTCGGCGTCCCCGAGGCCGAGGTCAGCGACTCCCAGCGCGGCATGGCGAAGACCGTCAACTTCGGCGTCCTCTACGGCATGAGCGCGGCGGGACTGGCACAGCGATTGCAAATCGACAAGGGCGAGGCGGCGGCGTTCATCAAGGCGTACTTCGCCCGCTACCCGCGCGTCGAGGCGTATCAAACGAACCTCCTGAAGGCGTGCATCCAGACCGGCTACGTCCCGACGATCCTGGGCCGACGCCGTCGATTCGACGTGACGGCGATCCGCGCCCATAGCACCTACCAGAGCCGCAACAGCGCCGAGCGCGAGGCGATCAACATGGAGATCCAGGGGTCGGCCGCCGACCTCATCAAGATGGCGATGCTCGCCGTCTTCCGCCGCCTCCGCGCCGAGAAGATGCAGGCGCGCCTGCTCCTGCAAATTCACGACGAACTCGTGCTGGAGTGCCCGCCGGAAGAACTGCCCCGCCTGGCGACCCTCGTCCGCCACGAGATGATCGGCCCCGTCGCCGAGCGCCTCGGGCTGCGCGTGCCGCTCCGGGTCGATCTCGCCTCGGGGCCGAACTGGCTGGAGGTGGAATCGATATGAAACAACGATCTTCCTCCCCTCGCCCCCTGTACTCAGGGGGAGAGGGGTCGGGGGTGAGGGGGTCAGTGCGTGCCTCCAAAGAACCCCTCACCCCTAACCCCTCTCCCCTGAGTACAGGGGCGAGGGGGACCAGAGAAGAACCCCTCGTCGTCGGCGTCCTCGGAGGTATCGGCGCGGGCAAGAGCGAAGTCGCCGCAGCCCTGGCGCGCCGTGCCGGCGGTCGAGTCGTCGTCGCGGACACGCTCGGCCATGAGGCGCTGCGCCAGGCCGAGATCCGCGATGCCCTCGTCGCGCGGTTCGGCGAATCGATCCTCGAGAAGGGCGAGGTCGACCGGCGTCGCCTCGCCGCCATCGTCTTCGCGAACAAGGACGACCTCGCCTACCTCGAATCGCTCACCCACCCCTGGATTCGCCGCCGCCTCGACGAGGAGGTGCGACGCTCCCGCGAGGAATCGGTCCCTCTGTTGATGATCGACGTGCCCCTCTTGCTGGAGGCCGGGTGGGCGGACGTTTGCGACCGACTCGTGTTCGTCGATGCCTCACCGGAGGTCCGCCTGGAGCGCGTGCGGACGAGCCGAGGATGGAGTGCGGACGACCTTCGGAAGCGCGAAATGTCGCAATTGCCCTTGACGCGGAAGCGCTCCGTTGCGGATCATATCATTGATAACTCATTCTCCCACGGATCTCTCATCCAGCACGTCGATGACCTGCTGCGCGGCTGGGGGCTGCCACGCGGTCCGTCCCCCACCGAAACGATTCACGAGTCCCACTCCCTCCCATCCGCGAAGGGGCGAGACGATGTAGTGTGACCCGGCCCGATTCACGATCAACCCCACCGCCGACAACCAGCGGAGGGCGGCTGTCTCGACCGAAATCATATCGGCAGTCGTCGTCCCAGAGGAATTCCCCACAGCCATCGTGCCGTGGCCTCATCCGAGTAAGCCTGGTGCCGGTCCCCGAAGGAGACGACTTGCCATGACCGAAGCCCGCAGCCGAAGAGACATCCCGATCCGCCCGCGTCCCCGTCCCAACTCGGAGTCACCGGGCAACGAGATCGACCCCGATCTCGACTTCCCTCGGGCCGACGAGGCACCGCGAATGCCCTCGCCCCATGCGGGTCTGGGGCACCACGCCCCGCTCGAGGAGCCGGACGACGGGCCTTCCGCCCCGCGCCCGCGTCGGCCCCTGACGCGCGACGAGGAGGAGTTCCAGGGCTTCGACGCCGAGATCAACAACCGCTACGAGGAGATCAAGCGCGGCAGCACGCACATCAGCGAGCTGCAAGCGATGACCATGCCCCAACTCCTCAAGATCGCTAAGGACGAGAACCTCGTCGAGTTCACCGGCCTCAAGAAGCAGGATCTCCTCTTCAAGATCCTCAAGGAGCGCGTCAAGCAGAACGGCCTCATGTTCGGCGAGGGCACCCTCGAGGTGTTGCCCGACGGGTTCGGCTTCCTGCGCAGCCCGGACTACAACTACCTCCCCTGCCCCGACGACATCTATATTTCGCCCTCGCAGATCCGACGCTTCGGACTGAAGACAGGGGCGGTCGTCGCCGGCCAGATCCGACCGCCGAAGGAGAACGAGCGCTACTTCGCCCTCCTGCGCGTCGAGGCGATCAACTACGACAACCCCGATGTCCTCCCGCAGAAGGTCGTCTTCGACGACCTCACGCCGCTGCACCCGAACAAGCGCCTCCAACTCGAGACGGACCCCGCCGAGATCAGCATGCGCGTCCTCGACCTGATGACGCCCATCGGCAAGGGCCAGCGCGGCCTCATCGTCGCCCCGCCGCGCACCGGCAAGACGGTCCTCCTCCAGAAGATGGCGAACAGCGTCCTGCGGAACCACCCGGACTGCTACGTCATCGTCCTGCTCATCGACGAGCGCCCCGAAGAAGTGACCGAGATGGAACGCACGGTCAAGGGGACGTATTGCGAGGTGGTCAGCTCGACCTTCGACGAGCCGGCGAGCCGGCACATCCAGGTCAGCGAGATGGTCATCGAGAAGGCGAAGCGCCTGGTGGAGTACGGCCGGGACGTGGTCATCCTGCTCGACAGCATCACCCGGCTCGCGCGGGCCTACAACACCGAGGTGCCGCACTCCGGCAAGATCCTGTCCGGCGGCGTCGATGCGGTGGCGCTGCACAAGCCGAAGCGCTTCTTCGGGGCGGCCCGCAACATCGAGGAGGGCGGCAGCCTGACCATCATCGCGACCGCCCTCGTCGATACCGGCTCCAAGATGGACGAGGTGATCTTCGAGGAGTTCAAGGGCACCGGCAACATGGAGGTCCACCTCGACCGGCGACTCGTCGAGAAACGCATCTGGCCCGCCATCGACGTGAACCGCTCGGGAACCCGCAAGGAAGAACTGCTCACCGATGCCGACGAGCTTCGCCGCATGTACATTCTCAGGAAGGTACTCAGCGACATGAACCCGACCGAGGCGATGGAGTTGCTCACGAGCCGCATGGCGAGGACGAAGTCGAACGCGGAGTTCTTGCTGAGTATGAATGGCTGATCTGCAACGGAGTCGAGAGGGATTCATGCCGACCGTCTACGAAGGTGATTATTCGCCGCCCCCCGGACGCTTCGCCCTCGTGGTAGCCCGGTTCAACGGGACCATCGTCGAAGATTTAGTCGCCGGGGCGCTCGATGGCCTGCGCCGGCACGGCGTGGCGGACGATGCCATCGACCTCGTTCGCGTTCCAGGCTGCTTCGAG
>JANXSH010001252.1 GCA_025356615.1 Planctomycetia bacterium
CCCCAACCCCCCTCTCCTGCAAGGAGAGGGGGGAGCAAGACGGCTCAGGGAAGTAGTGATCTCAGAAGATTCGTTCCTGCTCCCCCTCTCCCTGCGGGAGAGGGGGCATGGTGAGGTCTTCCCCCTCACCCTCGTCGATCACGAGACCGCCCACCTCGGCGACCCCGCGATGGATCTCGGGTTCTTCTTCAGCCACCTCGTCCTCAAGGCGATGCGGACGCCCACTCGTTGGCGCGAGTGGAAAGAAATGATCTCTGCCGCGTTACAGGGATATGGGGACGAAGCCCCACCCCTCGCCGGCATCGATCGGCGGAGCCTGTCCCACCTCGCCGTCTGCCTTCTGGCTCGCGTCGATGGGACAAGTCCCGTAGACTACCTCCCGGACGAGCCGACGCGCGAGGCCGTCCGTAGTCTGGGACGCGGACTCCTGTCGGAGCCGGTCGAAAACTGGAATGCCGCCCTCGACCGGGTGGCGCTCGTCCTGGGACGTGTTCGCGATCGATGACGATGGGAGTGTTGATGGCGATTCGGAATTGGTTCGGGCGCAAGAAGCCGTTGGTCCGCGACGCGGTCGAGGCCCACATGGGCGGGGCGTGCGAGACGTGCGAGACGATGACGCACACGATCCGCCCGATCGAGCGGATCAACCTCCACCGGACCCTCGAGCGGATGCTCGGCGGGGGCGGCCGGCTCGTCGGCTACGGCGCGGGCAGCTTTAGCAACGTGACCGTCTCGGAGTTGCTCCTCGAGGACAAGCCGATCGCCCCGGTGCAGCGCCAGCGCTTCGAGACGAAGCCGGACGAGTTCCTCGACTGCGTCACGCGCGGCATCTACCTGCTCCGTCAGGGGGGCAAGCCGATCGTTGCCCTGCTGAGCCAGCCGGAATCGACATACGATAGCCCCGCCCTGGAGGTGATGGCCAGGGAGCGCGTCACGACGGGGGCTGTGCTGGAGTTGTTGCATCAGGAACTGAAGCGCGAGATGGTCTACAAGGGGCGGACAATCTTCCTCGAGGAAGACCGGGCCGGGCAGATCCACGTCCGCTTCCAGCAGGTCCGGCCGACGAGCCGCGAGAGCCTGATCTTCTCGGAAGAACTGCTCGCGGTCGTCGAGCGGAACGTCCTGGGCATGGTCCGGCACGGCGAGACGCTACGCCGGGCCGGGCGATCGACCCGCCAGGGGCTTCTCTTCCACGGCCCGCCGGGCACCGGCAAGACGCTGATGCTGCGCTACCTCGGCGCGGTGCTGCCCGACCACACCGTCATCGTCCTGACGGGTCGCGAACAAGCCCTCGTCCGCGAGTCGTGCCAGGTCGCGCGCCAGTTGGCTCCGTCGCTGGTCCTCTTCGAGGATGTCGATCTCATCGCCAAGGACCGCGAGAACAACAATTGTCCGACCCTCTTGCACGACCTGATGAACGAGATGGACGGCCTGGGGCCGAAGGCCGAGGTCATCTTCGTCTTGACGACGAACCGCCCCGAAACGCTCGAGGCGGCGCTGACGGCGCGGCCGGGGCGCATCGACCAGGCGATCGAGTTTCCGCTGCCCGACGACGACTGCCGGCGTCGGCTCTTCCTCCTCTACGGCCAAGGGTTGAGCCTGGCGAACGTCGATCTGGGACGATGGATCGAGCGGACGCGGGGGGTCAGCCCGGCGTTCATCGAGGAGCTGTTGCGGAAGTCCACGCTCATGGCCGCCGAGCGCGGCGAGGCGACCCACCCGCTCGAACTTCGCGACGAGGACGTACATCGCGCGATGGAGGAACTCGTCGTCTTCGGTGGCGAACTGACGCAGAAACTCCTCGGGTTCCACACGTTCGGCTTCGGCCCCGGAAAGGGATGAGACGATGGCAGAGGACAGCGAACCCACCATCGACGCGATCGGCGGGCGCGAAGTCCTCGACAGCCGGGGGCGGCCCACGATCGAGGTCGATCTGCGCAGCGGGGCGACGACGGTCCGCGCGATGGTCCCCTCGGGGGCGAGTACGGGCACGCACGAGGCCCACGAGCTGCGCGACGGCGACCCGCGCTGGTACGCCGGCCTCGGCGTCCAAAAGGCGGTCGCGAACGTGAAGCGCATCGAGGGCACCCTCGTCGGCTTGCCGCTGTTCGATCAGGCGGGGCACGACCGGCGGATGTGCGAGTTGGACGGCACGCCGAACAAGGCCAACCTCGGGGCGAACGCCATCCTCGGCGTCTCGATGGCCATCGCCCGCGCTATTGCTAGAGTGAAACGCCTCCCTCTGTGGCGCACCTTCGACCCGAACGACAAGGCGCGGATGCCCTTGCCGATGGTGAACATGATCTCCGGCGGGCTGCACGCGGGCGGCAACCTCGACTTGCAGGACTTCCTCTTCCTACCCGTCGCGGCCCGGCACTTTACCGAGTCGCTGCACATGAGCGTTGCGGTCTACCGCTGCCTCGGCGAGATCCTCCGCGAGCAAGGCTTCGAGGGGACGCTCGTCGGCGACGAAGGCGGCTACGGGCCGCGGCTCCACAGCAACGAACAGGCGCTGGGATTGCTCACGTCGGCCATCCGCCGCGCCGGCATGGAGCCGGGCGAGGGCGGCGGCATCGGGCTGGACCTGGCGGCGAGTCACTTCCACGCCGCCGGGCGGTATCGGCTGCGCGACGGCGGCGGGGTCGATCTCGACGCGGGCGGCATGGTCGATCTGCTGGCGCGGTGGGTCGATGCGTACCCGATCGTCAGCATCGAGGACGGCCTCGCCGAAGACGACCTCGACGGCTGGAGGCTGCTCACCAAACGTCTCGGGGCGCGAGTGCAACTCATCGGCGACGACCTGTTCGTCACGAACCCCGAGCGCCTTGGCATGGGGATTTCGCGGAAACTCGGCAACGCGGTCCTCGTCAAGCTCAACCAGATCGGCACGGTGAGCGAGACGCTCCGGGTGATCGCGATGGCGAAAGGGGCGGGCTACCGGACCATCGTTTCGGCACGCAGCGGCGAGACGGAAGACGACTTCCTCGCCGACTTCGCCGTCGGCACCGACGCGGGGCAAATCAAGATCGGCAGCGTGGCGCGGAGCGAGCGATTGGCGAAATACAACCAGTTGTCGCGGATCGAGGATCAGATCGGGATGGAGGCGCGCTTCGCGCGGTGGGGGAATTACGAGCCGGGAGCGTGAGCGACGGATGGATGAAGCAATCCGTCGCTCACGAGTGGTTTCGAGGATCACGGGCCGTCGCAGGTTAGACCCCAC
>JANXSH010001152.1 GCA_025356615.1 Planctomycetia bacterium
GTCTGCCCGATGCGGTAGGCGCGGTCGGTCGCCTGGTTCTCGACGGCGGGGTTCCACCACCGGTCGTAGTGGAACACGTGCGTCGCCGCCGTCAGGTTCAGCCCCGTGCCGCCCGCCTTGAGCGAGAGGAGGAAGATCCTCGGCCCGTCGGTCTCGGTCTGGAAGCGGTCGACCATGCGCGTCCGCTGCTCGCGCGGCACGCCGCCGTGGAGGAAGAGTACCTCACGACCGAAGGTCTCTTGCAAATGTTTCTTGAGGATCTCGCCCATCTCGGTGTATTGCGAGAAGACGAGCACCTTTTCGCCCGCCTCCATGACCTCCTCGAGCATCTCCGTGAGCCGGGCCAGCTTGCCCGACCGCTCGGGGATCGCGGAGTCATCGCCGAGGAAGTGGGCCGGGTGGTTGCACACCTGTTTGAGCTTCGTCAGGGTCGCCAGGATGATGCCCTTGCGCTGCATCCCGTCGGCCGACTCGAGCGCCTCGTTCAGCACGTTGACGACGGACTGGTAGAGCGTCGCCTGCTCGCGGGTCAGGTTGCAGAAGACCTTCATCTCCAGTTTGTCCGGCAGGTCGGCGATGACCGTCTTGTCGGTCTTCACCCGGCGCAGCACGAAGGGCGTCGTGAGTCGGCGTAACTTGGTGGCCGCCTCGGCGTCCTGCTGCGCCTGGATCGGCACGAAGAAGTGCCGACGGAACTCGGCGTGCGTGCCCAGCCAGCCGGGGTTGAGGAACTCCATGATCGCCCACAGGTCGCCGACGTGGTTCTCGACCGGCGTGCCGGTCAGCGCCACGCGGAAGCCGGCGTGGAGCGACCGCGCCGCCTGGGACTGTTTCGTCTGTGCGTTCTTGATGTTCTGGGCCTCGTCGAGGACGACGCCGCCCCAGGCGATCTTCTCGAACAGCGCCCGGTCGCGGTGCAGCAGCGTGTAGCTCGAGACGACGATGGCGTATTTCGCGACCTGCTTGGCGAACGCATCGCTCCGCGTCCTCCGCCCGCCGTGGTGGATCAACACCTTCAGATCGGGCGTGAAGCGCTCGGCCTCCTTCATCCAGTTGGCGACGACGGAGGTGGGGCAGATGAGGAGCGTCGGCCGGGGATCGACCTTGTATTGCTCCTGGAGCATCGCGAGCGTCTGGATCGTCTTGCCGAGGCCCATGTCATCAGCGAGGCACGCCCCGAGGCCCCATTGCTTGAGGAACGCCAGCCACGAGTAGCCGCGAACCTGGTAGGGCCGAAGAGTCCCCTGGAAACCCGAGGGGGGGGCCAACTCGGCGAACGAACTCTTGCCCTCGAGCTGGTTCAGGAAGTCGGCGATCCAGCCGGTCGCCATGACGCCGCCGAACGGCAACCCGCCCGGCGCGGTGCCGCCGCCCAGCGCCATCTGGACGACCTCGCGGACGCTGGCCTCGCCGCCGGTCTTCTGCTGCAACAGCGCGATCGCCGCCTCGATCTCCTCTTGTTTGACGCGGATCCACTGCCCGCGCACCTTGACGAGCGGCGTCTTGAGTTTCGCCAGCGCCACGAGTTCGGCGAGCGTCAGTTTCTCGTCGCCGAGGGCGACCTGCCACTTGAACTGGACGATCTGGTCCATCGACAGGCCACCGCCCACGCCCTTCATCGAAGAGGGGACCTCGACCTCTGCCTGGACGCTCAACTTTTGCTTGCTACCCCCACGCGACCACCACGCGGGCAGCATGACGGTGAAGCCCGCCTGCTCGAGCAGGTAGGCCGACTCGCTGAGGAAGCGGAACGCGCCCGTCTCGTCGGTCTGGAAGCCGATCGGCGTCTGGCTCGACAGGCTGATCTCGATGCCCGGACTGAGCGAAGCGGCGAGACCGAGCGACGTGAGCAAGAACTCGCGTGGGTCGAACTTGCGGGCGTCCAGCACCTCGGCGGCCCTGCCGCGCCGCTTCCAGGCGTCGCTCACGGGGATGATGAGACTCGGGTCGTCCCGCGCCTGGAGCAGGTAGCGCACCTTCCAGGGCGTCGCGGGCGGGTCGTCCGGCCCCGGCTCCTCGAGCCGGAAGCAGAGGCCGAAGGCGGTCTGCGTCGATACGGTAACGGGCCGCTGCCAACTCCGCACCTGCTCGACGAGCGTGGCCAACTCGCCATTTTCGAGATTGAGCGCACCGTCGGGGCTGTTGTTCAGGGCGAAGAGCCATTGGTCGTGAGAGCTATCGAAGCGCTGGACCTGGACGCGCCCGCCGCGCCCGGTGACGTTCGCCGGGCCGTGCAGGGCGAGCCGGACGAGGGCGTCGGTGATGCGGTGCAAGAACTCGGTGACGAGTTCGACAGCGGGCTTCTCGGGCGGAGTCTCGGCGTTGCGCGACAGGGCGCGACACGCCGCCGGCATGGCCTGGGCGAGTCGCTCCAACCGCTGGCCATCGATGCCGGAGATGACCGGCTGCCAGACGGCCTGCCAGGCGTTGCCGGTCTGGCGGACTCCGGGCATGAAGCGCTCCCTCGCAACGAGCGACCCGGCGAAGCGTAAAGCCTGCGACCAGAAGGCGAGGGTCTTGCCGACGAGGACGCCGGGCGCGAGCGAATCCTTGCCGATGCAGCCACAGAGCAGGTCGATCGTCGTGTGGATCGGGAGCGGGAGTGCGGTGACGCTCCACGGCGCGAGGCTGACCTCGCCGATGGCCGGCACGTCGGCGATGAGGGCGCTCGACGGGAGGGGCCGACCGCGAACCGTCGGCATCCAGGCGATGGGGGGCGAGCTACTCCCGCCGGGGATCGACTGGCCCGGCAGCGCGCTGATGAGCGACATGGCGAGCTGGATGCCACCCGCGTCGAACGGATAGGGAGAAGGCTCTTCGTCGGCCTCGGCCTTGGGTTTGCGACCCGGCCGGGCCGCGGGCAAATCGCCCGGAACCTCGCCCCACAATAGGAGCTGGCCCGCGTCGAGGCCGGCGTGGAGGATGATCATGGATCCTGTTTTCTCTTCGCCGCTCGTGAGCTATCCACGAGCCGAATGGCAACGAGTGCGTGCGAATCAATCGCGAACGACACCACGGCAGGCGAGGGAGTCTCGCGGTGTGCATTCGCGTGAGGGAGATCGACCGCTCTCCGGCCTATGTGAGCCAGGGGAGACGATTGGAGGCCCGATCCGGTGTGTAGTCTCTGTTCGCCGGTCGGGTGCGGGTGGACGGTCGAAATTCGTTGCCGTCGCCTAGCATGCCACGATTATAGCAGATGGGCAAGAGGAAAGAACAGAGAAAGATGGGACGGAGCGTCTGAACGCGCCGATGTCCAGGGATTCGAGGCATCGAGCAAACGCGCCAGGCATCGATGATAGGCGTCCTCGCCTCGAGTCAGTGGGATCTACACAAAAGGAAGCAACAGGCCGAAATACAGCTAACCACAGAGGCACAGAGGACACAGAGAAATGCACAGAAAGAAGAGGGTGTCAAGACAGGAAACAACGGCATTCACTCTCGAATCGTTGTGTTGTCTGTGTCCTCTGTGCCTCTGTGGTTAGCTGTATTTCGGCCTGTTGCTTCCTTTTGTGTAGATCCCACTGACTCGAGGCGAGGACGCCT
>JANXSH010001258.1 GCA_025356615.1 Planctomycetia bacterium
GCCGCGCGGCACCTGGGCGACGATCTCCTCGAGTTGCGCCACGACGCCGGTGAGCGACAGAGCGGCCATCTGCCAGTTCGTGTGGTCGGTGATCTGGCGGAAGTTCTCGGCGAAGAACGTCGCGGCCTTGCGGAGTTTCGATATCTTGCCGCGCAGGCGGTGGAAGAACTCCGGCAGGTCGCCGCGCTGCCGGGCCGGCTCGACGGCGCGGATGCAGTCGAAGATCGTGCGGGGAACGTCGAGGAAGTCGTCGTTCTCCGAAATCTCCTCGGCGTGCTTGAGGAACGTCCGCACCATCCAGGCGTGCGCCATCGCCGTATCGACGCGCGCCGCCGCCTCCTCGAGGGTCATGATACGCCCCCCGCTGGAGGCGTAATCGGTGCCACCTTCGCGGCGGCGTGCTTCGGCTTACTCTCCGCTTCCTCCTTGGAGAAAAGAACCAGAGCAGCGCCGATGCCGACGAAGACGATGCCCAACCACAACTTCCAGCCGGGCAATTCGAGGGTGAAGTGGAAAGGGTCGCCTTTCTGGGGATGCCAGATCGAACTGATGATGACGTTGATGATCGGGGCGAGACCGAAGATGAGCGGAGCGATGAACATGCGGTAGGTCGCAGGGTTGAACGTCGGATCTTCTTTCTTCATGTCAAGGCCCAGCTTCATGGCCTCACCCGAGGCGAAGACGACGCACAGCGCGCCGACGGCCCCCGCGACTCCCGCCAGGCTGGAGAAGACGAGTCCGTTCGTCGAGAACGTCGGCCATTGCTCCTTGTCGGCGGTGAGAAGGAAATACAGCGGAAGGAGGACGCCGATGACGAAGTACGCGCCGCCGACGCACAGGATGGCGAGCATCCGGCTCAGGGGCTTGCCGCCGAGTTCGCCGCCGCCGTAGAAGATGATGGGGACATACGTCCCCCAGGCCAGGCCGGCGAGGGCGACGTAGACGAGCCACAGGTTCTTTTCCATCGCGTCTATCTCCAGGTTGACTCAGACCGAAAAACGAACTATCCGCAGATTTCGCAGATTAATACAGATAAGACCATCAGCAGAGCAACGTGTCGTCTCGCGTCTTCAGTATTCATCTGCGTAATCTGCGAAATCTGCGGATAGTTCGTATTCATTCTCGACGAAGTGCCGGGACGATCGGCGTTCGCATCGAACTCATCACGGCGACGAATCCGGCGGTCAGGGCGACGACGAGGACGCCCGCGAACAGTAAAGCGAGGTTCGTCCACGGCACCGACCCCTGGCCGCCGAGCAGTTGCGGCAGGATCGACAGCAGGGCCGACGCCGACCCGATGACGAGTCCCACGGCCAGCAGGAAGGCGTTTTCGGACAACACGAGCCAGCCGATCGTCCTGCGGCGATAGCCCAGCGCTTGCAACAGGGCCAACTCGGCCCGACGCTCCCAGATCGACCGCAGCAGCACGACCGCTAAGCCCAGCGACCCCAGCACCAGACCCAGGCCGCCCAGCGCCTGGAACGTCGTCAGGTAAGTGTTCACCACGGCGAGGTACACGGCGAGGCGCTCGGCGGTCACCGCTACCTCCATGCCGCGATCCGCCAGGGCGCGCTCGAGAAGGAGTTTGACCTCGTCAGTCCGTTCGGCCGGCGGCTGGATCAAGAAGGTGTTGTAACCCTCGTGTCCCGGATAGATTTGTAAGAATCGCTCCTCGGAGACGAGCAGACTACTCTGGAAGACGCTGTCCTGCAACAGGCCGCTAATGACCAAAGGCACCTCGACGCCGCGACCGTCGGCGACCATTACGGACTTGCCGAGTGCGGAATTCAGGGCGTAGGTGATCGTGTTCTTCTCGCCGAAGGCAGGCACGTCTTCGCCGTCTTGGAGGAGGATGCGCCAGGGGTTGCTTTTCTCGTCTGCATTCGCTGCCTTCGTCGCGTCAAAGGCGAAGCCGCCGCGATCGATGAGGGCGCGAGGCACGCCGAGAACACGCGGGCTGCGCGGCTTGTAGAGGTTGAGGCAACTCGCGTCGTCTCCCGCCCTCGCCCGTAGCGCGACGATCGTCGTCTGTTCGAGCAGGCCGCGCGCCTTCGCCAGCTCTGCCTCCTGATCGGTCCCCAGGATGCCTTGCTCGACGAGCCACGCCTTCAGTCCGGTGAGCAGTTCGGCCCGCCCCGCAGCCGAGTTCGGGTCGCGGACGAGCGCCAGGTCCGACTCGCCGACCAGGGCGAACCCGCCATCGGCTGCCTCCGGCGTTCCGTCACTCGCGGGGACACTGCGGCGGAACGACTCGACCGCGACGATGAGGAATGCCGCCGACGCCAGGAGGCCGACCGTGAGCAAACTCCGTGTCGCGTTCCGCGCGGCGTTGCGGACGCCGAGCCGGCCGATCGTGCCGAAGCCGTGGCCTTCGACCGTGGAGCGACGAGAGCGTTTCATCCACACGAAGAGGCCGACCAGTCCCGCCGTCAAGAATAGCGCCCCGGAGCCGAAGAACGTCCCCGCCTTGGCCTCCTGGCTCTGCACGGACGGCCCAACGGCGAGCAAGGCGATGCCGAGGAGAGAGGATACGAGGATGATCGAGCGTGCGATCCACCTCGTGGGCCGAGGGGTGATCGCGGTCTCATCGGTCGTTTGCCCCGCAAGGAGAGCGCGCGGCGGAATCTTGGCGAGGCCACGGACCACCCACCAGATCGTCAGCAGGCTCACGAGCAGCGCTCCACCGCCTCCCGCGAGCAGACTAATCGGCGAGGCATAGGGTCGAAGGAACGATTGCAAGGTGCCGCCCGGCCACAGTGCCGCGAGGAGTTGGAGGAGCAGCCGGGAATACGCCAGCGCCAGGATGCAGCCCAGGAGGACGCCGACCAGCGCGAGGATCCCCCCTTCGCCGAGGAGGAGTCGGGCCACGATGCGGCGCGAGAAACCCTGAGCGAACAAGACGCCGACCTCGCGCGACCTGCGATCGAGTTCGAGGCGGTAGAGCAACCCGACGAGCAGCAGGGCCGAAGCGATCAGGAATGCGCTGAAGCCGAGAAAGAGTAGGCCGAAGGGGGTGCCGCCCTTGCTCGCCTCCATCGCGGAGGCACGCACCGGGTCGAAGACGAAGCCGCCCGACGACGGCTCCAGGTCGGCGAGCAGACGTTTCGCGTAGGCTTCCGCGTCGATCTCCGGGCCGCTCAGGCGGATCGATGTCAGGTCGCCGAAGCGCGACCCCCAGAGCTTCTGGCCGCGAGCGAGCGTAATGAACGCCTTGGGAGTGCCCCGGAATCGCTTCCAGTAGGCGTCGCCGTACTCGGCGTTGATGTTCTTCTTCCAGTCGGCGTCCTCGAAGGGGAGATCCCACGCCCCGAGGTCGTCCTTGTCAGTGATCCCTGGGAAGTCGGGCGTCAGCGTCGGGTCGGCGGCCTTGCCCTCAGGCGCGACGAATCCCGCGAGCGTGAACGTCGCCGACAGGTCGGCGGCGGGTCCGTGGCTCTCCGGGGGCTTGAAGCGCAGGGTGACACGCGAGCCGATCGCGGGGCGTTGCGTGTAGCCCTCGTCGAGAAGGATTATCTCGTCGTCGGTGATCGGCTTCGTGTACAGCATGGAGGAATCGCTTGCCGCGACGACCCCGGCAACGCGCCTCCCTCCCGCCTCGAATCGGCACAGGTAGACCAGCGTCGGGTCCGCTTTCAGGCCCAGATCCTTCGCCGCCTTCAGCGCGATCTCGGCGATGGATTGCGAGATCAAGAGTTGTTTGCTCTGGAGCGTTACCGGGGGGGACAGGCGCTCGAACGCGGCCTGGAGGTCGGCTTCGGTGCGGATGCGACGAGTCGCGGGCGTGACGTGGTCCTCGATCACCCAGGCGTACTTCGGGCGGTCCTTCCCCTTCTGGCGCGTGCTGATCCACTCGGAGTAGGCGAGTTTCCCGTCGCGGTCGGTGTCGTAGCGGGCGATGAGCGCTTTCGCCCGGCTCTTGGGGGTGAGCAGCGACAATCCCCAGTCGTCGAGGGTCAATCGCTCCCGTATCGCTCGTGATAGCTCAACTGACTGCCCGGCGGCGAGCATCGCGTTGACCTGTCCGGGTAGGTTCAA
>JANXSH010001245.1 GCA_025356615.1 Planctomycetia bacterium
GCGCAGTTCGCGAATCTGCAAGACCATGTCGTCTTCTCGGTCCTCGACGAATAGGACGCGGAGTGTGTCGTTCATGCCTGTTGCACCGGGGGCGATTCATTGAGCGACAACCAGTACATGCCCAACTGGCCGACTGCTATCATGAAGCTATCGAAATCGACGGGCTTGCGGATGTAACTATTCGCGCCGAGAATATAGCTCTGGACGATGTCTTGTTCTTCACGCGAGGAAGTCAGCACCACGACGCGTAGTAAGTTCGTCCGTCGATCGCTCCGCACCTGGCGGAGGACATCGAGGCCGTCGAGGCGGGGTAGTTCGAGGTCGAGGAGCATCACGGCGGGCAACACGGCCACGTCCCGCCCGAGGTGCGACCCGAGGCCGAAGAGGTAGTCCAGCGCTTCGACCCCGTCGCGGGCCACCACGACGGGGTTGAGGATATGGTTCTTCTTCAACGCCCGTAACGTGAGGAGTACGTCGTCGGGATTGTCTTCGACCAGAAGGATCACTCGTCGGTCCATGCCCACCCCCACTATCGAGTAGCTCGAGCTTCGGACAGTGTGAAATAGATCGTGGCCCCGCCATCGACTCTGCCCTCGGCCCGCACTCGGCCCCCGTGGCGGTGAATGATCCGCTGCACGGTCGCCAGGCCGATGCCGTGCCCCTCGAACTCGTCGGGGCGGTGGAGGCGCTGGAACGGCTGGAACAACTTCGCCGCGTAGGCGGGGTCGTAGCCGACCCCGTTGTCCCGCACGAAGACCTCGGCGGTCGGCCCGTCGCCTTCGACCCCCAACTCGATGCGGGCGAAATCTCGCTTGCCGCTGTATTTCAGGGCGTTGCCCAGCAAGTTGTCGAGGACGACCCGCATCAGCGCGGGGTCGGCCTCCACGACGAGTCTCTCGGGTATCACCCACTCGACCCGACGCTCGGGGTGGTCGGTCGCGTCGGCCTCGGCGACCGCGCGGGCCAGCGCGGCGAGATCGACATCCTCCCGTCGTATCTCGGCGCGTGTCGTCCGTGAGAGTTGGAGGAGGTCGTCGATGAGCTCGCCCATGAGCTGCCCCGCCGCACGCACCCGGCGGAGCATGTCGCGTCCGTCGTCGTCGAGTCGGCCCTCGTAGTCCTCGAGCAACGCCTTGCTGAACCCGTCCACCGCCCGCAGCGGGCCGCGCAGGTCGTGGGAGACGGAGTAGCTGAACGCCTCGAGTTCGCGGTTGGCCGCCTCCAGTTGGCGGGTCCGGTCGGCGACCCGGCCCTCGAGTTCGACGTTGAGTCGGCGGAGCGCCTCCTCGGCCTGACGCCGGGCCGTCACATCGACCATGAACCCCCGCAGGAGGACGCGCCCCGTCCGATCGACGACGACGTTGACGAGGTCGTGAATCCAGACCACCCCGCCGCCCTTGCCGATCATCCGATACTCGAGCGTGTATTCGCTCTCCATCTTGGCGTAAGACAGTTCGGCGGCCTCGCGATCACTGGGGTGGATGTGATCGGCCCAGAAGCGTTCCCCGAACCAGTCGGCGACCGGATAACCCAGCAACCGTTCCGCCTGCTGACCGACGAACGTGAAACGCCGCGTGGCGTAGTCGGCCTCCCAGGGGAGGACGCTCGTCGTCTCCAAGAGTCGTCGCAAGGTCTCCTCGCGGTCGCACAACGCCTTCTCGAACGCCTTGCGGTCGGTGATGTCCCGCAGGACGATCGCGACGCGATGCACCGGCTGGCCGAGGTGCCGCGAGGGTACGAGCGTCGCCACCATCCAACGGTCGGCGGGGGGCGTCGGCCAGCGGAGTTCCGAAACGCCCGGCTTTCCCGATTCCAGGCACAACGACAGGGCCGCGTCGAGGACGCGGGTGACTTCGCCGGGCAGGATCTCGCCGATGGGCCTGCCCACGCTGTCCGCCTGCGATAGGGACAGGGTCGTTTCCGCGACGGGATTGAACGCCTCGAGGACCAGTCGTCTCGCGGTCAGCACCTCGAAGGTGAGGATCGAGTCGCAGGTGTTCTCGTAGATTTCTCGGAGGCGAACGAGATCCTGTCGGAGGCCCACCTCGTCGAGTTGCCGTTGGCTGGATTCCAGGGCCAGCGAAACGAGGTCCGCGAAGGCGCAGGTGAAGACCTCTTCCTCGATGGTCCACTGCCGCCTCGGCCCGACCTGTTCGAGGCAGATGACGCCGACGAATTCCCCACGCTGCCGGACGGCGGCGTCGAGCATCGAGGTGATGCCCAACGGGTCGAGGTAGTTCTTCCGATACTCCGCCGTCTGCGGGTCGTGGAGCGCGTCGTGGGCCACGATCAGACGTTGCTGGTGCAGTGCCAGGAAGTACGCCGGGTGGTCGAGGAGGAGCAGTTCCGCCCCGTCGCTGTGTTTTCCGGTCGCCGACTCGAACAAGTCGATGCAGCGGATTCGCGTCCGCGTCGAGTCGTAGAGCCAGACGCTCGCGCGGGCGACGGCGAGCGCGCGGGCCGACACCTCGGTGATCTTCCGAAGGTCGTCGATGATGTTGTCGCCGTGGAACGCCTGGCTGCGAGCGAATTGCAACAGCGCGGCGTGCGCCCGGTGCAGGTCCGTCTCCGGCAGGAGCCGAACCCCCTTCCGCGCCGAGCACCGCCAACGGCGAATCAGCGGCCCCAGGCGCGCCAGGTCGTCGCGAACGACGTAATCGTGAAAGCCCGCGTCCATCGCTTCGACGCCGAACGATTCCTGTCCGGGGTCGCAAGCGAGTACCAGGAGACACCCCTGGGGCGCGAGGGGAACGAGACCGACGAACTCCCCGACCGCCGCATCGACCACGAACAAATCGACGCCCTCCGTGTGGCTGGCGACGTCGCCGACCGAGGGGACGCGGGTGGCGGAAATCGATCGTGAGGGCGAGGAGAGGACCGCGACGATTTGCCTGAGCAACAAATCCTCATTCGATACAACCAGTAGGGAGAGTGTGTCACTCATCGCGTCCGCCTGTGGACGGAGGAAGACCGGACCTGAGCGGGATGATGCCAGCCTTCATTCGCCCAATCACTTGGTCGAGAGGTCCGATCGATCACGAAGACCCTCTCGAACCAGGTCTTCAGATCCCCGTATAGAGTACCATATTCATTGCCCAGGTTTTTCGCTTACAAATCGCGAGGATGCTGCCACACCTGGCAAGGAATTCGCGATGCTCTGCCTCTCGGTGTCAAGGGGATGGAGTGCAGCCTGATACATCAACGAGAGGGAATGTCCCCCCTTCGGGCCTGACTTTCTCCTACCTCCAAGATGTACTTTACGACGTTCTCCCTTACTGGATCGTTGAGATTCGGTCGCCCGCGTGAGGTCGCCTTGTTCGCACTGTTCGACTCCTTCCTGCTCGCCCCGTGGATGCTGGCCGGCCTTGCCGTCCTGGCCATCCCGCCGCTCGTCCACCTGCTGAATCGGCGGCGGCACGACACCGTCGATTGGGGCGCGATGCAGTTCTTGCAGGTCAGCCGGGCGACGCGCCGCCGACTGTTGCTCGAGGAGGTCCTCCTCATGCTCCTCCGCATCGGTATGCTGGCCGTCCTCGTCGTGGGACTCGCCGGGCCGTTCTTCGACGCGGCCAAGCCCTCCGGCGGGTCCGACACATCGCGCGACAGCGTGATCCTGATCGACGGCAGTGCCAGCATGGGCGTCACCGACGAGAAAGGTGGCGCGACGCCGTTCGTCCGGGCCATCGAGTGGACGCGCGAAAACCTCGACCGCCGTGCCGTCGGCGACGAGGTCGCCGTCCTCCTCGTGCGCGATCGCGTCACGCCTCTGGTTCCGACGCTGACATCCGACCTGGACGGCGTCCGTTCCTCCCTGGCGAACGTGCCGACCCCGGCGGGCGGCAGCGACTGGGCGGACGGGGTTCGCCGCGCCCATGCGATCCTGGCGTCGAGCAAGAAGGCGACGCGCGAGATCATCGTCCTCTCGGACGATCAGAAGGCATTCTGGGCCGATTCGGAGGCGACGTTCCGCTGGGAGCTGCTGCGCGGCGAACTCGGCCTCGACCGGCCCGGCGCGCCCCGCATTCGCGTACTGGATCTGTCCGGCGGCAGGCCCAGTCAGGTGCCGAACGTCGCGGTCGGGCCGCTGCGTGCGAGCCGCCCGGTCGTCCCGGTCGATCGCGAGGTGTCGTTCCGCCTCGAGCTGCTCGTCAGCGGCCAACCCTACGAACCGCCGCACCGGCTTCGGCTCGAGATCGACGGGAAGCCCGTCCGCGACCTGAGCGCGCCCCCCCGGACCACCCTCCCGACGGCGGGCAAGATCCCCCTCGCGTTCACCCATCGCTTCGCCACGCCCGGCATCCACCGCGTCGCGGTCGTCGTCACGCCGGATCTTCCGCCGGACGAACGGCCGGCGGGCTACGTCCTGCGCGATCGGATCCCCGGCGACAACCGAACGGACTTCGCCCTGGAGGTCGTCGAGGCGATCGGCGTCCTCCTCATCGACGGGCGTGTCCCTTCCTCCGCCGCCGAACACGGCCCCCGGTTCCTACGCGACGCCCTCTCCCCGGCGCGCGACCCGCAGCCCGTCGCGCGGACGCGCGTCGTCGCTCTGGACTCCTTCGCCGCAGCGTCACTCCGGCCCGCGCCGCGCGTCGTGATCCTGCATGATGTCGCTCGCCTGAGTGATCCCCAGGTCGAGGCGCTGACGGCATTCCTCGTTGGTGGCGGTGGCCTACTGGTGGCGATCGGCGAACGCGCCGAGGTCGCCTGGTACAACGAGAAACTCTACCGCGACGGGAGCGGCTGGCTGCCCGCGCGTCTCGAGGGCGTGTCCACCGCCGAAGCGCGGCCCGAAGTCGCCTCGCTGACCTACCCGATCCTCGACGTGTTCGCGCGGGACGGCGTCGGCGGCTTCGCCGAGGCGCGATTCCCGCGCTGGATGAAACTGGCCGTCGATCGGCGATCTTCTTCCCTGGTGATCGGCCGACTCGTCGCCGCTACTGGGAAGAGTCCCTTCATGGTCGAACGCCGGGTGGGGGCCGGGCGAGTCCTCCTCTGCCCCGTCCCGCTCGACGCCTCCTGGGGGACCAACCTCGCCGAATCGCCCTCGTTCGTGCCGCTGGTCCACGAGACGATCTACCACCTCGCCGGCGCGCGATCTTCGGAGTACAACCTCCGCCCCGGCGAGCCGATCCGCCTGCGCATCCCGGCGGACGCGCGGGCCGAAGCGTATCGCCTGACCGCGCCCGACGGCACCGCTCTCATGGCACAGATCCGCCGAGACGAAGGCGGCGCGACCCTGACCGCTGACGACACCCGCACGCCGGGCGTCTACTTGGTCCATTCGCCGAAAGGCGAGACGATTCCCTTCGTCGTCGCATCGGAAGGCCGCGAGGCCGACCTGACGCCGAACTCCAGGGAGGACCGCGACCGGGTCTATCGCCTCGTCGGCGGGGCCGACTTCGACGCGGACGAGCCCGACACGGGCACCGGCGAGCCGCCGACGGAGCGGCACGAACTCTGGTCGTACTTGCTCGTCGGCATGCTGGGGTTGCTCGTGATGGAGGTGTGGTTGACGCGGCGATTGGTGATGAATCGGTGAAGGGCAGCCTCGGAGTTCGTGAACGAATTGGCGAGCCGAGAGCGAAATTTACCTCGGCACGGAAGAAGATCACCCGAAAGCGCAGTTCCCCGGCATGAATGCAGGTGGTCGATCTCATCCGCTCCACGTCCGCAGGTTGACCGCCCGCACGCGCAGCGAGGCCCGCGCCACGATGCCGGGGAAGATCGGATCGACGTGCCCCTGGCGCGCGACTCGCTCCCAGTCTCCTTCGATGTCGATGGACTTCAGCACCACGAGGTTCGCCCCGGCGACCTCGGCGACCCGCGCCGCGACGCTATCACTCGTCGCCTCCCAGAGGTGCGGCAGGCAGCCCTCTCGCCCCTCGTCGGCCAGGGCGAACGCATGCGGATCGAGGATACCGAGCGACGGGCAAACATGCGGAGTATCGACGACCTCCGAAGTCGGCAATAGCTCTCTCAAGAACCAGGCGTTCATCGCGCAGGCCCGCAGCGCGAGCCAGTGAGCGACGACCGGCCCCAGGCCGTGGTCGCGATCGAAGGCGCGGACGACATCCGCCGTCGGCCCGCCGCCGGGGACGACGAGCCGAGGCGGGTCGAGACTCGCCAGGAAGGCCCGGAGTCTGACGCCGAGGTCCGGCAAGTCGTAGAGGCTGCCGCCGACTTTGACGACGATCATGCTCAGCCTCCCCGCTCCAGGCACAGCATGGCGACAGCGTAAGCCGCCGCCGCTGTTGAACCTGTCTGTCTCCAGCGCTCCGCCAGCGAGACGATGGGGGGCGAGAACGTGAGTCGCGTCAGCACTCGTTCTAGCAAAAACTCCCCCGATCCCGCCGCGAGAATCGTCGCGATCGGGCCGGGAAGCCGGCCTGCGACTCGTTCGATTTCCCCGGCGATCACGGTCGCGAAGTACCCCGCGAGCAATCCGGCCAGCCTATCCGACTGTCTGTCGGAACACTCCGAGGGGTCGAGGCAAACCATCCGCGCCAGCCGCGCGCGAGCCGCCTCGACCGTCGCGGGCCGGCCGTCGGCGGTTACGAGGTCGTCCGCATCGGGCGGCACGTCGCCGAGGACGAGGAACACGTCGTGCATCGTGGCGAACAACTCGGCCGCGAGCCACAGATTGCCCAGGGCACAGACCGGCGTTCGCTTCCAGCCTCGGTAGACGAGTTCGCCGGCGCGCATCCGATCCGAATCCGTGCGAGACTGCGTCACGGGCCGACCGTCGTTCAAGGGGATGATGTCCGTCGTCGTAGTACCGATGTCGATGAGCAATGCTCGCCCGCGCGGCGCGAACCGCCCCGCGTAGGTCGCCGTCGCCAGCCAGTTCGCCGAGGCGACGAGGTGGGGGGCGGATTTCGCCTCGCCGAGATCGACGAAGACGCCATCGGTCGTCCAGACGTGCAGCGGTCGATCGCCCGCCAGCTCGACGACCGCGTCGAGTATGGCATGCACGCCCGCGCGCTTGTTCGGCCAGCAGTCGCACAGTTCGCCCGTCATCGTGACGGCGATTTCGTCTGCGGGCGGAAGCGCCGCGACGAGTTCCGCGAGGGCGACGGCAAGGCCCTTAGGGTGTTTCCACAGCGCGAAGGGTCGGCTCAGAGCCTTGCCGGAGGGAGCGAGAGCGGCCTTGAGGTTCGCGCCGCCGATGTCGAGGCCGAGGATGGAGGACATAACGGCTCTACGTCGAGTCGATGAAAGGCGGACCTAACCCCCTTCCCTAAAAGGAAGGGGGGACCAGACAA
>JANXSH010001269.1 GCA_025356615.1 Planctomycetia bacterium
TCCTGGATCGCCTTCGCCAGGTCGCCTTCGAGCGTGGCGATGTGGCGCACGACGACGGCCACCTCATCCGGGCGCGGTCGGCGGCTGAGCGTGGCGAGGTAGACGTTCTCGATGAGCTTCTTCGGATCCTTCTCCTTGGCGAGCCAGAGTGCGACCCGGCCCTTCGGCGATTTCAACTTGGCGAGTAGCCCCGCGTTGTTGAGCAGGTGGAGCATCTGCGGCAGCGAGGGGTCTTCCTCGCGGGCGCATTCGCAGCTCACGTCGCGGACCGGCTTGGCGAACGCCTGCAAGAAGGGGTGATCGATCCCGCCCTCGGCCAGCTCGATGGCCTTGGTGCCGAGCGGCACGCCCTTGAACTTCTCGGGTACGCCGGTCGCCGTGGACACCGCGTCGAGCGCCTGCTCCGCCGAGAGCATCTTGACGCGCGACTTGACGAAATAGCGGTTCGCGGGGGCCGCGTGGGGAGACTGCGCAGGCCCGGAACTCGCCAACTGGTAGGTGCTGGAGTTCAGGATCGTTCGGAGCAACGGCTTGAGGCGATAGCCCCCCTTCACGAAGTCGGCGGTCAGCGCCTGGAGCAGTTCGGCGTTGCTGGGCGGGTTCGTCGCCCGGAAGTCATCGACCGGCTCGACGATCCCCTGGCCGAACAGGTGATACCAGGTGCGGTTGACGAGCGACGGGGCGAAGTAGGGGTTGCCCGGCTTCGTGAGCCAGTCGGCCAGCTTCGCGCGGCGGTCGTCGGTCGGCTCGAGCTTGTCGGGGGACGAGCCGAAGGCGATCGGGGGCTGGTTCTTGCGCGTCTGCGGGTTCTGCACCTCTCGGCCCGGCGAGAGGGTGATGATCTCGTCGTCGAGCATGAACTTCGCCCCCTTGCGATCGATCTGGGCGAAGTAGGCGGCCAGTCCGTAATAGTCGGTCTGCGTGATGTTCTCGAAAGGGTGATTGTGGCACTTGGCACACTGCAAGCGGACGCCGAGGAACAGTTGGGCAAACGTCTCGGCGCACTCGTCGGCGGTGCGCGAGACGCGGTAGAAGCTCGCGGCGGGCTTGTTCAACGTATTGCCCAGGGCCGTGAGCAGCTCGCGGGCGAACTCGTCCATCGGGCGGTCCTCGGCGACGACCCGCACGAGGTAGCGGTGGAAGCTATGCACGCCGCGCTTGCTCAACGTCGTCGGGCTGCCGCGCATCACGTCGGCCCACTTCAGCGCCCAGAACGAGGCGAATTCGTCGCGATCCAGCAGCTTGTCGATGAGTTTCGCCCGCTTGTCGGCCTCCTTCGAGTCGAGGAACGTGCGGACCTCCTCTACCGTCGGCGTGGAGCCGGTCACGTCGAGAAATACCCGGCGCAGGAACACCTCGTCCGAGACGACGTTCGCGGGCAACAGTTGGAGTTCGCGCTGTCGGGCGAAGACGTGTTCGTCGATGAAATTAGCTGTCTTGGGGGCCGCGAAGACGAACTTGGGATCGGGACGGACATACGTCAGCCTCGCGCTGGCGAACTGGTCGAGGTAGCGCACGAGGACGGTAACGTCGGCGGTGCGATCGAAACGGACCAGGCCGCCCGTAGTGACCGACGCCGATTCGGCATCGTTGACGCCGAAGACGGCGAGCGCGGTCACGTCGCGGACCTCGCCACTCTCGAAATGCGCGCGGACGGTGAGTTGCTGCGTCGTGTCCGCCCCCGTGAGACGTTTCCGCTCCGGCTGGACCTCCAACACGGCGACGGGCGAGGGTCCGTCGTCCCGACATCCCTCGCCGACCCAGCGGAGCAGGACGCGGTAGGCCGGGTCGCCGGGGTTGAGCCGAACGCCCCCCTGGTGGGCCATGCGCCCGGTGCCTTTGAGCAGGAACAGGCTGTTCTCGGGGCGTAGGCGATCGACCCGCCGCCCCATCTCGGCCCGAGTGAGCGTGAAGAAGTCGAGGTCGGAGTCGTGCCCGCGCAGGCTGAGGCGGAAGCCGTTCTTCCCCTGCGGCGAGCCGTGACACGCCCCGGAGTTGCAGCCCGCGTGCGACAGCGCCGCGACGACATCGGTGCGGAAGTGAACCGGCTTGACCTCGGCGGCGCGGGTGTCAGAGCCGGCGACGGCGGTCAGGATCAGCGTCCAGATGAAGATTCGCGGCACGATTCGACCCCCGATGTGGATGGTTGCGGAACGCCGACGGCTGTCTCTTCGCATAGTTCTCGCAGATGCTGTCGCTGCTTCTCGGACAGGAGTGCGCCGAACCCTTCGATTCCGTGTTTCTCGACGAAGTATCGACTCACCGCAACGACGCCGGCACGATCGCTGCCTTTTTCGTTCCCGATGACTTCGAGAACTTTTTTCGACCCCATCGCCTTGACCAACGTCTCCAGGCCAAATGTAATGATCGCGTGGTCCACCCAGGCATTTCGCCTCTCCTCGTTCCACCCCATTCTATCCATCGATTCCTTCATCCCGAATTGCTCGATGAATGGATGGACCTCGGGAATGCCCTTTTTATCCCTCTTCGAGATCGCCATGCGAAACACCCCCATGCAGGTTCGAGAGTAGAGTCCCAGGACGGGACGACGGAGCCGGATACGATCCTTTACCTCTGTTCCTTCAGCCCGAACAGTTCATAGAGTTGCTTCTGCTTCTCGGGGGAGAGGTCAGTGGAGAGTCTGGCCAGAACCTGCTCCACGCTCAGAGCTTCAGCCATCTTCTCCGCTCCGACGGCTTGGATCATCTCAATGGGTGCTACCGGCTCTAGGTACTTCACCAAGCCGACCTTTTCGGCGAACGGGCGAAGGTCCAGTTCGCCAGACTTATTCATTGATGCCGCCATTCGAATTACCTCCGTTTGTACGTTCGGGTGTAATGCCCTGAGCCAGTAACTAAATAGTTCCCAGTAGCCAGTCTCTCCGACGATGATGCGGGCCAACTCTTGTTCGATCTCAGGAGACTCCTCGCCGACGAGGTGGATCGCCACGCTCTCGCGGTCCACCGTGACGCCGACGCTGTCTATCAAGAATACCGGACGCGAGAGTATTTGACTGCGCCAGACGCCGGGACTCGCCTCCTCCAAAGTGCCGAGGATCGTCCTCGCCTCGTCGAGGAAGCGCTGCCCGATATGATTCACGACGTACCAGAAGGACACCTCCTCCGGGGCGATCGGTCCCAACCCCGCTCGGGTTCGATCCTCGTTCAACTTCCGATCGACGCCGAGACCCAACTCGACCAGCAAATCCAGATCGCGGATGCGGGCGGATACACTCCGCCCCTTGAACTCGATGATGTTCCACGTCGTCAGGTAGTGCAACAGAGTGCGAAACGGCGGCGGCTGCTCACTCGTCCGACGCACCAACACGATGTCCGCCTCGCGCGGCAGATCCCCTACGGGCAAGTTCGTCTGCACCTCGTAATGGTCTTCCACGAGCGACCGGAGCAAACTGACGAAGATCGGATGCCACTGCATGACTGCGACCTCACTTCTTCTTCGGTTTCTCCGGCTGCGGCACCTCGATCTCGATCCGGTCGCCTCTCACCTCCTCCTCGAAACCGTCTACCTCTGCGGTCCCCGAGAGCGAGATGCCGCGCCGCCCCGGCGGGGTCTCCGCCTGGACTTTGACTTCGACCTCCACGCTGTCCTGTCCCTTGGGAATCGTCACCATTTCGGGACACTCCAGGCCGTCATTCGGCGACAGGTGGACGACGACCGGCCCGGCGAACGTCTTCAGCCGATCGACCTTCACCCGCACCTTCGTCGTGCCGCCGGGCGTGAGTTTCACCGGATCCTTGGCCGTCGTGATCGCGAAGGCCGTCTTGATCTCCAAATCGAAGGAGCGGATGAACGTGATCTGTCGGCCCGCGTGCATGGCGGAGGCGAGTACCTCGATGCGCGTCTTGCCGAGGTTCGTTAGGATGCGCGAATGGACGCTCCCGGAGACCTTCGGCGTCTTGGCCGTCGCCTCGGGGAACTCGGCGTAGACGCGCGTTCGGCCCTCGGCCTTGTCCGCGAGCTGGCCCCCGCGCGCCGTGAACGTGATCGCCGAGTCGAACCCCGGTTTGCGTGTCGTGACGATCGGGACCGGCGCTTGCTGGTAGCGCGATAGCGTGACGAGAGCCTCGCTCAACTCGAATGTGAAGGGTGACGGCTCCGTCACCTGGAGCGAAAACCGATCGCTCACCGACGCGGGCAATCGGCGCTGGTCCTCGCGGAGCGTGTAGGGGATGAGGTCCACGTTGAGCAACTGCCGGTCGATCATCGGCTGGGTCCGCACCAGGCGTTTCATCGGGGTGGTGCCCTTTGTCGTCGCCCAGATTTGCAGGGTGTGCAGCCCGAGCGGGGTCGCCTCACTCGCACGCAACTTGCACACGACCGCATTCTCTCCGGCGGGGATCTCGGTCGGGGTCAAGGTCACGCCGGGCGGGGCACCCGACAGGGTCAGCGCGATGGGGCCGACGTAGCCGTTGCGGGTCACGACGAGCGGCACGGGCTGGTAGTCGCCGCGCGGCACGGTCAGCCCCTCGACCTCGGCGTGGATGGCGGGCTGGTATGCCACGGTCCGCACCTCGACGCGGTACGCGCAGGCCGGGCCGCCCTCGCGGGCCTGGTCGCGGACGGCGACGAAGTAATCGCCCGACTTGGGGGCGGTGAAGTCGAACTGCGCCTTGTCGTCCTCGCCCTGGCTGGACTGACGTAGGTTCTGGCCCTTCTCGTCGGTCAAGGCGATGTCGAGATCGATCGAGGAGTTGAGTCGCCGACCGTGGGCGGTGGCGTAGATCGTCTGCCCCTTCTTCAGCGTAAGGCGGAAGAACTGCCGCGATTTGCCGTCGAGCAACACGCCGCCGAGTTGTCCCGGCACCTTGGCCGGCGTCGCCTTCTCCGGCGTCGTCGCATCAGCCGTGGCCGCGTAGGCGTCGAGGTCACTGACCTCGACGGGGAGCCAGGCCGAGCCTTCGTCGGTGGGCCGTTTCAGCGTGATCGACATCGGCCCGACGGTCTGGGCGGGAGGAATGTCCACCTCCACGGTCTCCTTTAGTTCGGGGAGGTGGAGCCTCGCACGCTTGCCGGGCCGGACGGCGGCGGGGACGGCGACACGGGCGGCGGGGAATCGTCCCATGCGGAGGACGAAACTGCCATGCTCGTGGCCCTGGAAACGCGAGTCGCGTACTTCGACGGTGTACGTCCCGGCGACGGGGAAACGATGCTCGAACCGGAAGTCGAAATAGAGGCCGGGGTCGTTGTCGCGCTCGGCGACGAATCGGCCCTGCGCGTCGCGGATCGTTATCAGTGGATCGACTTCCTTGCCGAACCGGCTGCCGACGACCTCGAAACTGACGCGCTGACCTCCTTTGACCTCGATAGCCAGCCGATCGACTTCCGCCTCGCGGAATCGGCCCCACAGGGCGCAGGGTAAATCGACCTTCGCGGGTGCCTTGGCCGAGTCGGGGATAGGTTTGACCGGAAGATCGTCGATGAGGCAGAGGTGGACATTGCTCAGTCCGTCGGCGGTGGCGACCCGCAGGCCGAATATCCCAACAGGGGCATCCGCCGCGACGCGGACATCGAAAGACGCGCGCTCCGACTTGCTCCCGGCGACGAGTTTCGCTTCGAACTTGCCGGTGGGGAGCGAGGACCAGACGGCGCTGGCGTTCGCGAGGTGCGAGCCGACGGCGGTGAGGCGGCTCGTCTTGCCGCGCATCAGGACGGGCGGGTCGAGACGCTCGACGAACGCCTGGGCCAGGCAGTGTGGCGAGGAGAGCATCAGGGCGCAGAGGCAGAGGAGGAGGCGGGGCATGGAGACCTCGCGGAGGGAAAAAATCGTCAGGCGGGGCACTGCGCCGGATTCGTACACCAGGCACGAATGATATCGCACATCTGCCCTGGTCCGACCTAACCCCCTAACCCCCTTCCCTAAAGGGAAGGGGGGACCGGAGGCAACCCCTGTCTGGCTCCCCCTCCCCTAAACAACGTATTGCAAGGATGACGTAAGCGATTGTCGTGCAACCCTTTATCA
>JANXSH010001338.1 GCA_025356615.1 Planctomycetia bacterium
GGGGGGGGGCGGGGGCCCGGGGCCGGACGAACTGAGAAGGCAGGCCTATCAGGCCGTCCGGGTGACGATCAATAGCAGCAAGGAGCCGGGGCGCAAGCCGGGGCGCAGCAGCTCGGGGCCGGGGCGCACGGGACGCAGACCGTCACGGCGACCTTCTCGACGATGACCTTGGTGACCATCTTGTAGGTCGTGACGGGAACCTTCTTGACAATGGTCGAGGTCTTGTACTCGGTGTACTCGACGTTGTAGGTGCGGGTCTTGGCGATCGTCTTGCACTGCTGGACGGTGTACTTCTCGACGTAGGGCTTCATGACCGAATAGGTCACGTCCTGATCGACCATGACGGTCTCATAGGACTGGACGGGGACCATCTTCTTCACGGTGTTGTAGGTGTTCTCGACGTAGGTCACGTCCTGGTACTTGGTCTGGTTCTGGTACTCACAGACGTTGACCATCTGCTTGACAGCGACCTGGCGGCAGACGGTCTCGTAAGCCGTGTAGCAGTACGGCGTGCAGACGGGCGTGCAGACCGTCGTCGGGGCGTAGGAGACGCAAGGCGTGCAGCAAGTCTTCTTGCGACCGAAGCAGCCCGTCTTGCAGCTCGTGGTGTAGCCGCACACCGGAGCGCAGACCGTCGAAGTGACGTAGGTGGTGTGGTAGCCGGTCTTCTGGACTGCGACCTTGTCGTAAACCGTCGTGTAGCAAGTCTGCTCGACGGTCCTCGTGACCGGGACGCAAACCGTGTAGGCCTGCTTGACGACCTTCGTGACCGGGACGCAAATCTGGTACGTCTGTTCGATCATCTTCGTGACCGGCTTGCAGACCGCGACCTTCTCCTTGCGGGTTTCATGGACGCAGCGATAAACGGTGTGTTCCATCGGAACATTGACGATGACGTTCTCATAGTACGTCTCGGTCTGGGGAACGATCTTCTTGACCGGCGTGCAAATCGTCTCGGTGACGTCCTGCGTAACCGTCACGGGAACGTATTCGCAGACGGTTCGCGTTACGTCCTGGTACGTCGTCACATACGTGTAGCCGCAGCCTGCGCTCGTGTCGCAGCCGGTCCCGCAGCTCGTGCCGCAAGACGGTGCATAGCACGTCGTCGGACAGCAAGTCGGCGCACATTTCTTGCGACCGCGAGCCGAGGCCGCATCGGCCACTGTGAACAGACACAGAACCGCGAGAACTCCCACCCACTTCTTCATTCGATCATCCCTCGATAAGGAAACATAGACCTGGTAAGCTGGGGATACTAGGTCACTTGAATATGAGGATAACGATAAAATGTGAGATGGCAAGTGAAAAATAGGAAATATTGAGCGATTGGGTAAAATAGGCCGAATGAAGAGCGTCTGCGCCATCGAACAGTTTCCGGCACGCGGAAGCGCATCGGCTCCGTGTGGCCTTCTCAGGCCGCTTCCGCTCCCCGGCGAGCCGCTCCGGAAAGAACCTCTGCGACGTAGCCGAAAAGGTTGTCCTCGAAGCGCTTAAGCGAAAAAGTCTCGGCCCGTTGGCGAATCGCCTCGGGGTCGAAGTCCCCGCCTACTCTCTCGAAATCGAGGATGGCCTCGGCGAGAGACTCGGGCGTCTGGTCCTCGAACCAAATTCCGGTGGGGGCGCTATTTCCCTGATTCCAGGGGACCACGGTCTCGGTCGCGCCCCCCCTGCCGAAGGCGATCACCGGCGTTCCGCACGCCATCGCTTCGACGGGGACGATTCCGTAATCCTCCTCTCCGGGAAACAAGAGCGCCTTGCACCTGCGGAGGTGGTCGCGGATCACCTCGTCGGGCTGCCACCCGAGGAGCTGCACGTCTGGACCTGCCAGAGTTCGCAGACGAGCGGCGTCCTGTCCCGAGCCGATGACCACGAGTCGGCGACCCAAGCGGGCACAGGCGGCGGCGGCGAGGTCGATTCGTTTGTAGGGGGCCAACGCCGAAACGACGAGGTAGAACTCCTCGCGCTGCACGGGGGCGGGGGTGTAGTAGTCGGTATCCGCCGGCGGGTAGATGACGACGCTATCGCGGTCGTAGCTCTCGCGGATGCGCGCCTGGACGGTACGGCTGATCGCGACGAAGTGCGTGACGTTCGCCGCCGTCCGGCGGTCCCAGTCGCGGAGTCCGTCGAGCAACCGGCCGAGCAACCGCCCGCGCAAGCCCTTGACGTGGCCGAAATACGCCTCGCGCATCTGCCAGGCGTAGCGCATGGGGGTGTAACAATAGCAGACGTGGGGGGTGGGCCTCGGCGAGGTCCGCGCCGGGCGAACGCCCTTGGCGACGCAGTGGCTGAAGCTCAGGAGGAGGTCCGCTGGCGGCAGGTGCAGGCTCGACACGGCCAGCGGCATGAGCGGCAACAGGTGGCGGTAGAGGCGATCGATGCCGGGGATGGCGTTGAGGAAGCTCGTGTGGATGGGCAGCGACTCGATGGCCTGGCTCGTCGAGCCGCGCTTGTGGAGCAGGGTAAAGAGGGGCGCGTCCGGCCAGCGACGGGCGGCGACCTCGAGACACTTCTCCCCGCCGCGCATGCCGGTGAGCCAGTCCGCGACGAGGACGACGCGGGGCCGATGAGAGTGAGAACGCTGCATACCCGCGCCTCCGTGCTGGGGTCAACGAAAGGATAGAGTTAATCGCGCGGGGGCAGATGGCGTCAAGAGCAGCCGAGATATCCTCTTCGAATGTCTCTTTACAGAGATGCCTAAACAGGACATAATGTCACGGGCGATGGAAACAAGGGAAGGCTCCCGAGCCAGGGACGAAAACTGCGAAACGAGGCGCTCATGGCATTCAGCCTCGAACTGTCTCGACAACTGACCCAAGCGCGCTGGAAGGTCAAGATATTCGACAAGGAGAATCGGGAACCCCCGCATGTAACCATCGTTCGGGGCGTCGAGAAGTGGCGGATAAACCTCCGAACCGGGCTTTTCATGGACCGCTATCCTCCTGCTCGGGAAGTGGACGAGCGAGTGAGGGAGTCCATCGAGGACAACTGGGCATTGTTGATCGAACAGTGGGACCAGATACATCCTGATAACCCCGTGGAGGGCGAGGACGATGAAGACGGTTGATCGCAAAACGCCCTCTGCCAAGAAGGGCATTTTCGTCGTCTCTCGAGATGTCTTGGTTTCATTGCCGTCTCGCCGTGGCCGGGTTACACCGCTCCGGGATCGGGCCGCCATCCACGACGTGATGGCGTCCTCGGCTTCTGCCGTCGAAGCGTGGCTCGCCTCCGACCCGGACGCGGCGTTCGATTTGCTCACGGAGGCAACGTTGGCCAAGGCGACCAAGCGGCATCTCGGACGGCTCGTCTTGCTGGACCCTCCGCGGTTGGAGAGCCTTGCCCCCGCAATAGACTTGTTCCACTCGGTGGCGTGGGCGAACGACCGAAAGCACTGGTTGCCGATGGAAGACCTGCTCGAGGTACTGAACACCTCCGAACCCAAGGATTTCATCGTGGGCGGAATGGTTGACCAGTTCTCGAACTCGCTCACTCTCTACCGGGGGGACTTTAGCCGGCTGACCGTTCCACTCTCGGTCTTCGAGCCGACAGGGGAGGGCACCAAGATCACTCCTTCCGATTTCGAGGTGATCGACAGCGGGAATGCGATCCGTCTTGGGGCCTATGAGGCGGCGACCGACGCCATCTTCTACGAGAGCGATCCGGAGTACCGAAGGCGGCACCGCCGACAGCTTCGGGCGGAAGAGAAGACATTCGGGGCAAGTCTCCGCCGCTTGCGGGTTCTGCGCGGGCTTCGTCAGGGAGACTTTGCTCCCTTATCGGCCAAGACGATTGCCCGAATCGAGCGCGGAGAAGTGGACAGGCCGCACGGACAGACTCTCACTCGAATTGCTCGCCGTCTGCGAGTAACGCCGGAAGAGGTCGATTCTTACTGAGCTCTCGTGCGAGGTGCCAACGGGACGTGACATCACCTCGGCATCGGGCGCTTCAGCAACACCTTGACGACCTCCACCGTGCGCTCGATGCTCGCGGTGAGGAATCGTCGGCCCTTCTCCGCCGTCGCCAGCTCCGGGTAGCCCACCGCGCCGTGGTCCGTTCGCTGGCTATCCCCCGGAAGTAAAACACTCTTTCAGCCGGTCGCTGAGCGCCGCAAATGCGTCATGATGGCTCTGAATCTCAAGTTCGCTGATTGGCCCACCAGAATTGCTCGGGAGTTGCGCGAATGGGTAGCGGTTGCCAATGCCGCTGGCGGTGAGTGCGGGCCAGAATTCTGGTGGTGGCGCGGTTGTCCGACCTGACCAATTGCCGTGGTGAATCATGCAGCCTGACAGTGCCGGAGTCGTCCCATTGAATACGATTGCGAACGACTCTTGGTCAATCGCTGCGGCCTTCTGATCCACGCGGTGAATATTCACCATAAACATCATAGCGCCCTCTGGGCTGCCGGACGCGACGATGACGGCGCTGTCGGCCTTGGCCCGAAGACCACTGGCGATAAACGCAGGGATGTCCTTACGCCCAACGGCCCGAAACTCCCCGACCGGGCAAATCTGTTCGCACGCTAACCGATCGATCTCCGAGGTGCAAATGTACGACCATTCTTTTCCCATGCTACCTCCATTTCTCATTGCGTGTTGCCGCCTCAACCGAAGTAGACGGCATTGATGGCCTCCCCGGTTCGCGTCTGTCAGAAGAATGGCAAGAAGCGGTTGACCCGTACATCGTTCAGCGCGGATGTCCTTTTACACATGGTAGCTTTTGACCAAAACTCCCCGTAGCTTGGCGCGGCAGCGGGAAATGCGAGACTTGAGCGTTCCGACCGGCAAATCCATCTTTTGAGCGATGGTCGAATAATCACCGTCAGCGGTCTCTCGAAGAATATCCCAATCATCACCTGCCGCAAGACGGACGGCGGCGCGGGATTCGGCGAGAGCTGACGCCATCACGGGAGGAACCGTCGAGGGGCGGGTGATCCAAAAGGCGTTGCGCTCAAGCAACACCAAACGATCCCGAAACTTCCGCCCCACGTTGCGGTCAAGGTTTTTGAGCCGACGACGGCAGTCATACAGGTCGAACGGGGGGCCGTCGCTGTGACGTTTCAGGAGAGCATCGAGTTGCTCGTCGCGGGCTGTGCCCATTTCGACTTGACGTTGGACACGCGCGTACTCATCCCAAAAGGGAATGGACATGAACTGAACTCCGTAGGCTGTGCGGGCCGCTGTTGGCACCGCAGGGTTCGGATGATGGGCGTTGGAATCCCGATCTGTCGCATCTGGACCGGCTGCTGTAGCCAGTCCGAATGCGGTCACCGTCGAGGCGCTTTGCCTGACGGTGACGACACGATCAAGACTCTCCCATTCCACAGTATAGATTATAGGTCGGCGGTCAAGTCACTCCGCAACTGCGTTTCCAGGTTCGCCGACCACTCCTTGCGAAAGTTCTTGAACAGTTGCTTCCGCTCCTCGTTCTGGTCGTGACCGGCCATCTGGGCCTGAGTACGAGCGAGGGAGAAGAATAGCATTTGCAACCCAACGAGCACTTCAGTGCAGGTGTTCGCGGCGTCCGGGTTGGCCTCTGCGTCCTCGTCCTCCCCGGCAGCGCCTGCCGCCGTCGTCCGGGAGAGCGATTGCAGCGGCTCCCACACTTTCTGGTAGAACGGGTGAGCGGTGTTCACCGTCAGGATGACCCGCTCGTACTTGTACTCGCTGTCGAAGAACGGGTAGTAGTCGTTGTGGACCGTGCGCGTCAGGAACCGACTCCTCTTGACCCGATCGAACGCCTGGAGGTCGGTTTCGCTGTCCCGTTTGAGTCCGGTGGCAAGCGCCCGTAGGTTCTTCTCCAGGTCCGCCTTCTGCTCGTCCGTCTCGGCCTCCACTGGGAGCGATTTGCCCTGAAGCCCCTCGGCCCCAGTCGCTCGCTGTTCCGCCTCGCTCACGGTCGAACTGGACTTGAGGGCAACGTGCCTCGCCTTGAGTTCGGCGAGTTCCTTCCGCAGGGCGGCGAGCGGTTCCTCGATCAGATTGCGGATCTTCTCGGCCGCAAAGTCGCGCAACCGCACCCCCTGCTTGTTGGACGCAATCCCGAACCCCTCGTCCGCTTCCCCGTTGAAGTCGATCTCCAGCCGGAGCCAGTTATTCGTCGAGTGTTTGTTCAGATTCAACGCCCGCACGGTCGCGGCGATGTCCACCTCACGGTCGTTGCGCATGAAGGATACGGTGAAGTCGCCGTACACATGGAGGGTGTTTTTGAGGGTGGTACGGCCCAGCCCGACCCACGCCTCGTAGGGCAGGGCGAACAGTTTCACGGTCACCCGCGTCGTCTTCGCGGACCCGTCCGCGACCGGCACCTCGATCGGCTTGCTGAAGATGAGCCGGCTACGGGTCTCGGTCAGCCCCTCTACCTGGGTGTGCCGGGCCGTTGGCATTTGGTACGTCGGGTCGAACGCCTCGACCAGTCGGTTGTTCACATACAGCCGCTTGCCTTGGGCGATGAACCGGCGGTACACCCGGCCCATCTCCTTGATCGCATGATCGGCCAACTTCTTCTCCGTCTTCCACGTCAGCCGGTCGCAATCCGGCAGGTAAACGATGGTTCCCGACTGTCCGAGCCGTTCGTGCAGTTCCTCGCGACTGGTCGCCATGAGGGTCTGGCTTTCCTGCGGGTTCGTCGGCCACGCTGTCGGGCGGGTGATGATGTCCACGATGTCCGAGGGCAGGTCGTCATTCATCTGTGGGGTGGGCACTTCGAGCAGGTTACTCCGGTTGCTCCCGATCTCGTTCACGTCGAGGGTGACGTTGTAGTACGCCCGAGGTTCGTCCCAGGTGTAGTTGTCGAACGTCGGGGAAATGCTCAGCCCGGCGGTTTTCATTCCCATGCCGAACCGGGAGATGCCGGTCCGTGCCTCGTAGGCCATCGATCCGCCGAACGACATGGCCACCTGCTGGACGGACGGCGACATGCCCTGCCCGTTGTCCACGACGAGGATGCGGAACGTCTTGTCCCGTTTCCTCTGCACGATGTAGACGCGAACCTCCGTCGCCCCCCATTGGAAGGAGTTGTCCACGAACTCGCAGAGGGCGGACGTGGTGGTGTTGTACCCCTGATCCCGCAACGACTTGATAAGCGTCTGGCCAAGGAACATGGGGACTTTGACGTCCCCCTTGAGCAGGCGGTTCAGCACTGCCCGCCCGCCCCGTGGGGCGGTCTCCCCCCATTGGGCGAGCGGGTCGGTGGCCTCGGCCGCAGTGATAGCGGCGGACTCAGTCGGACTAGGCCGGTTTGACATGTTGACATCTCCGATTGGTGTGGGGGCCGGTTGTCGGCCCCCGATGTCGGCGGTCTCAAGCCGCCGTTACCTTATTCGTCGGTGGGGACCTGATTCGGTTGCAGAAAAATGTTCCGGAATAAGACGACGGGGCACCGCCAGGTCAAACGGCGTCTCGGTAATCGTGCATTCGCGCTGCCGGTCGTCCCCCATCACCTCGGCATCGGCCGCTTCAGCAACGCCTCGACGACCTCCACCGTCCGCTCGATGCTCGCCGTGAGGAATCGTCGGCCCTTCTCCGCCGTCGCCAGCTCCGGGTAGCCCACCGCGCCGTGGTCCGTTCGCTGGAACATATCCTCGGCGAGGTAGAGGCCGCGCAGGGCTGCGTCCTCGATCGGCAGGTCGTCGCGGATCTCCTCGCGGCGGACCAGATCGGGGCGCAGCGCCAGCATCATCGAGGTCTCGAACTCGCAGGCGTGGCCCATGTTCTTGCGCGGCCCCTCGGCCAGGCCCGCAAGTTCCTTCGCGGCTAGTTCCCAATACGACGCCGCCCCCAGGACGCAGTTGCGATACCTGGGCTGGAGCCGCCGAAGCGCCATCTGCATCGTGTCGATGTTCCCGCCGTGCCCGTTCAGGATCAACACGCGCGTGTATCCGTCGAGGAGCAACGGCTCGATGATCTCGCACAGGATATCGACGTGGACATCCACGCTCGCCGAGAGCGTCGCGCCGAATCGCAGGTGATGATGGCTCGCCCCCAGCCAGAGCGTCGGGAGTTGGAGGACGACCCCCTTCAGGGCGGCTTCGACGCCGTCGGCCACTCCCGTGACGAGGACGGTGTCGGTACTCGTCGGCAGGTGGTGGCTGTGTTGCTCGCACGCAGCTATCGGCGCGACCACGACGCAACCGTCTCGGGGGACGTTCCGCAGTTGGGGGAAGGTCATATCGCTGAATTTCATCGGGGCATCCTGATCTTGGAAAGAGTGAATTCGGAGGGTGTAAGGAGAGGTTGTAGGGGTAGAACGGAGCGAAGTCCCCTATCCGCGTGTGACCACTGCGTCCCCTCCTCGTCATGCGCGGAGGGCGAAGAAGTCGGCCATCTTGTTCAGACCGCACAAACGAGCCAGACCGCTCAGAGGACTCGCGCCACGAACGAGGACACCGCGCGCCGTGGTGCCGCTCAACGCGAGGACGAGGCCGACGCCGCCCCCCACCACGAGCCACCAGCCCAGGGTTATGATGATCCACAGGGGCGTGGCGAGGCCCGCCGAGAGCGTTCGGCTTCCCAGGAGCATAGAGAGGCCGAGGCGCGGCACGCCGTCCCCGGCGACGAGGAGACAGCCGACGGTCCCACTGCCGGCCAGACCCGCGACGGAGCCAGCGAGGAGGGCACAGCCCACGTCGGTCCACTTGCCGCCCTGTCGCCGGGCGAACCAGGCACCGAGGAGGGGGCCGACCCACCAGGTCGCCAAGACGAACAGGCGCAGGAAGCCCTCATCCGCTGCGGGAGCCTGGAGCCAGGCTTGCAAAGATCCTGGAGGAGGGGTGCGTAGGGCAGTCCCGAGCAGCCGGGCGAAGAGGTCGGCTGGGACGACGAGAAGCCCGCGCAGGATGAGGCCGATCATCCCTCCTACGAGAGCCGCCTGGAGCGGCGAGACAGGTCCGGTCGGCGTCGGTGCGGGAGTCGGCTGCACGGCGACGTGCCGCGTCGGCACGGGTCGAAGCTTGGGGGCCTGCTGGATCGGCCCAGGTTCCGGCTCCGACCGGGGTGGCGCGGGTACACGCTGGGGGACGGCCGTCGTCAGCCAGTCTGGGGCTGCGTTGACGCCCGACGGGGCCGGTTCGGAGACAGGCGCGGGCTTGTTACTGGACACTCCGCCCCGCCGGTTGCCCGTGACTTCCACGATGACGCGGACGTTGAAACTCTGGCCCGCGTTGGCGATGACGCGGAGGTTCCCCTGGTAGGTGCGGTCTTCCGGCGTCTGCGCGGGGTCGATCGTGAATCCGATCGCCGCCTGCTGTTGGCCGGAGACGAGCGAAGAGGTCGCCTTCAGCCAGGGCGAATCGCTCTCGGCCCGGCCGTAGACCAGCTTCCGCGTCGCGCAGCGGAGGACGACCTGCCCCGATGGGATGTCCGGTAGGACACACTTCAGCCGCACTTCAGAGTCGGAGATCGAGATGGGGGGTGCCTTGGCGAGTCCGAGTTCCTCGAAGAATTGCTGGACCGAGGCCAGCCCCGGCGCGGTCCCGCCCGCGACGGGGTAGGCCCACCCGTTGGCGGCGAACCACCGGGCGATCTCGCCGCTCTCGAGGAGGGCGACGGCGGGTTGCGGGGCGTCGCGCATGCGGCGGGCGAGGTCGCGCGGCGTTGCAACCCCCTGATACGGCGCGTGCGCGAAGGGGCGGGCCGTGAGGTCCAGGCGGACGGGCACCTCGGCGACCCCGCCGTTGGTCACGACGACGAGGCGAGCCGCGTAGTTCTGGCCGACGACCAGGCCGGCGGTGTCGATGAGCAAGTTGACGTTCTGCTGCTTGGGGGTGCGGACCGCCAGGGCCGACGGGTCGGTCCCGTCGGCTATCTTCAACCACGGCGCGCCGTCGGCGACCGTCAACCTCCCCTGGAGGAGGGCTTGACCTTCGTTCGACACCCGGACGCGGATCGGTCGGCTCTCTCCGACTTTCATCGGGCCGACGGCCAGCCGACGAGGCTCGAGGCCGAGTTTCGGGCCGTGGACGTGGGCGGCGGGCAGCGCGGCAATGAAGTTCGTCAGGGCGATGTCGCGATCGGCGAGCGCCTGAGACTCGCGGGCCACCCGCGTCAGGTCGGCCCTGCCCTGCCCCGCGAGGAAGCCGGAGAACGTGCCCTCGTGCAAGAGCTGCCGGGCGTCTTCCCACTCCAGATAACAGCCCTGGACGAGGTCGTCATACGTCTTGCATCGCCTCCCGGAGGGGAAGACGAACTCCTGCGAAAACCGCCCCGGCGCGACCGCCCCGGCTGCCTGGCTGAGCATGTTCCCATCGTGGTAACAGAAAGCGACCCCGGCAGGGTTGGCGCGGTGACAGCGGGGGCAGAGTTGAGCCATGATCGGTTCCGTACTTCGGTGACAAGGTCCGTGTCATCTTGTCACCTTGTCACCTTGTCATCTTGTCACCCCGCTTGGCCCGATTCTGGGCGGCTCGGCGCTGGAATCGGAGGAGGATGTTGCCCAGTTGGATGCGGTCGCCGTCGTTCAACTCGACATCGCCGACGACGGGTGCCTCGTTGACGCGGGTCCACTCGGGCGGCGCGTTGTTGTTGACGAGGACGTAGCGGTCTCCCTTCCGGCGGATGAAGGCGTGGCGCTTTTCGACCTTCATGTCCCGGAAGAGGGCGATGTCCGCGTGTTCGTCCCGCCCCAACAGTATAGCGTTCTTGTCGAGGGCGTATTCGCGGCCCTCCTGCCAGCCGCGCATGACCTTGACCGAGGCGGGCTGGAAGACGCCCTGGACGAGGGCCGACAGCGCCCCGATGCACGCCCCCATGACGACCAGCCCGGCGGCCCCCGCGAACGACGCATCCGCGCCGCGCTGGAGCGTGACGAGGTAGACCAGGGCGAACAGCGACCCGCCGATGAACCCGCCGAGAAGCCCGCCGAGGGTGCCGTAGCTGAACTTGCCGAGCGATCGAGCCGCGATGCCCTCGCTGGCCCCGACGAACGCGCCGAGGAAGAGGAACCCCAGGCCGCGCGTCAGCACCGTGCCGAGGAACTTGAAGACGTTGCCGCGAATGGCCCCGATGCCGCCGACCAACGCAAAGTTGACGCGCTCGGCGATGAACATCCCGATCGCGCCGCCGACCGCGCCGAGGACGAGGCCGTAACTGGCGAGGCGGACGAAGCGCACCCAGGAGCGATCGCGGATGGCATCGACGCTGACGACGAAATAGCCGATGCCCCCGCCGATGAGGGCACCGTCGAGCAACAGCCGCGCCGAGAGCGACTCGTCCGAGGCGGTGTTCTGGCCGAAGACGCTGAAGAGCATCCATCCGAGCAAGCCGCCGAGGGCACCGAAGACCGCGTTGAAGTAGATTCGCGTGAGCAAGGTTCGTCCGCCGAGCCATCAGAGGGTACGAGAGACGGTTGTATGTACTCGGGCGGCGGATTGCAACGGGAGGGGCGTTCCGTGCGGGATATCAGGGGTTGAGCACCGCCTTGCGGATGAGGGTGCGCCAGACCTCCTTCCGCCGGATGATCTCGGGGGTCTCTTTGGGGTACTGTTCGAATGACATCAATTCGGGCGGTCGGAACTCCTCGTTCAGGCCGAGTATCTGCCGAGTTTTCTCCAACTCCGCAGGATCGACGACGATTTTCTTCACCACGTCGTTGACCAGGCGGGCCATCGTATCGAGGGAATGCCAGTCTAGCGTCGCGAACCGCTCGTCCCGGACCAGGGCGACGAGAAGTTCACGGTCCCTCGGCTTCCAGGTCTTGCCCAACTCGCTCAGGAACCCGGCTCGGTCTTCGAAGGAGTAGGGCCGCTCGTAACCTTTCTCTTCGTAGAACCGCTTCACGGTCAAGGCCGTTCCCTCTCCGGGCAGTCGCCGCCATCGCTCCAAATTGAGCATCATTCGGGGACCGCCCACGCCATCGAGTAGGGCGATTGTCCAGCACTTGTCCAGGAGTGCCGCCGCACGCTCGGGCTGGAGATCGACGCCCGCAATATACCACCCGCCTTCGACGAGAACCTCGGCGTCCGTCTTCCGCAGCAGTTCTTTTGCATGGGGGATGATGACGACGTTGATGCTTTGCCTGAAATGCTCATAGCCGTTCGTCGTCCACAAATCGGGGTCGGTGTTGATCGGCTTCTTCCGCAAGAGAGTAACCAGTCGGTCAGGGCCGAGTCCCTTGCACACCTCGACCAGTTCCTGTTCGGAAACCACGGCCTCGCAGCCGAACTGCTCCCATAGCCAGAGCAGGGTGACGGCCCGATCCACTTCCGGCAATCGATCGATCTCCTTGCGAATAGATCGGACCGCGCCCCGGTTCTCTTCCGATGTCGGCGAACTGCCCCGGCTCGCGCGTGTCACCCGCACCGCGAACCAACTGGCGCAGTAGGTACGACCCTTGCGCCGCGCCCAGTAATCCGCCAATCCCGGTCGTCCATCCGCAGGGGCGATGCCGTGGTCGTACCCCGCAGCTTCGAGGTAGACATCGAGGAATTTCCGGGCCACCTCCGCCACTTTTTGCGGCTTTTTGGGAGGCATCTTGTTCCAGAAGACATGAATCGAAGGGTATGGGGGCCTGGACACCTCGGGGAAGGTCTCTGCGTTGTCCTCCAAAAGGGGCACGAGATCGTGGAGGAGGCGGGGATCCTCGTAGGCGTACAGACCAGCCGCCGCCAGGGTTCGGACACGCGGGTTCGGATGCTTAAGCAGCGGGACCAGCGACGACGCCGGGTACGCGCGCCGAAAGAGAGGACGCATGACTTTCTGGTAGGCCGCATACACCTCGCCAGGCATCTGGGTGTAATCGCTGTCGTAGAGGAACAAGTGGGTCTCGAAGAAGGGCAGCTTCCGAGTCAGCGCTTCCAATTCCGCCTTCGCATTACGTCCCGGTGGGGGATCGAAGGACAGTCTTCGCACCAGCGCTACCAATTCCACCTCCTCCTCCCGGCTCAGTGCGTGGGCGAACGGCAGGTTCCGCTCTAACTCTTCCAACTCCGGCGTGACTTCCTGTCTCGGCGGAGGACTAGTTGGTCCACAGACGAATATCGCCAGGAGCAGTGCCAAAAGCAGTGCCAGCGAACGCATCTGCCGCGCCCTCATCGTATCACCCACTCTGGTTTCCCATAGCATTCCCAGAAAGGAAGAACGGGTAAGAATGTAAGACTTGCGCGCTCCTTCCATCCGACTTCTGGCTCGCCAGTCTATCCACGGCAACGCTCTGGCCGAAGACGCTGAAGAGCATCCATCCGAGCAAGCCGCCGAGGGCACCGAAGACCGCGTTGAAGTAGATTCGCGTGAGCAAGGTTCGTCCGCCGAGCCGCCAGGGAGGTACGATCTACGTTTGTATGTACTCCCGAGGCGGATTGCAACGGCGAAAGATTCCCTCGAATCGGACGACCACCCCCCGCTCGTTCCTCATTCGGGCTGGAACTTGCACAGCTTCTCGTTCAGCCACACGATGACATCCGGCAAGAACCTCCGTGCCGACGACCTGCCGTGGTGTCGATTGGGGAGGTAGCGAACCGTGACGGGCAGGCACTTCTGCTTGGCTCGATAGAGGAAACTCTCCGCCTGGGCATCGAGGTTGAAGTCGTCCTTGCCCACATAGGCGACGAAGAACTCGAACTGGCCCGGCTTCACGTCCCGCGAGTCGAGCAAGTCGAAGGGGTTGTCTTGCCGCATCAATTCCAGCGCCTCGGGGTTCTTCTTGCCGTACATCGGGTGGATGAGATGGCCCTGCGTGATAATCATGAATCCGTAGAACTGGCCGACGATCTCCCACGACCGGCCCGGCTCGGTCCGCTGTTTCCAGCAGCACGGATCGAAGTTATCCATGTAGCGGTCTCGGCAACTCGTGTAGAGCATGTTCAGCGGAGGCAGGACGCCCAGCGCGATGCGGAATTTGTCGGGGTGCTTGATCGTCTTCGAGAAAGCCCCGTGCCCGCCCATCGACACGCCGAGCAGGAAGTGGGCCTCCGGTTCGGGCCGACAGGAGAACGTTTTCATCGCCCAGTCGTAGACATCGCAGACGATGTAGTCCTCGAACTTCCCCAGCTTCGTGTTGCAAAAAAATGTCCCGTAGCTTGCGAGGAATGCCCTGCCATGAGCGCTGCCATCGGGAGCCACGAGTATCATCGGCGGCAACTTGCCACAGGCGATCGCGTCGTCGATCGGTCGAACGAGTTCATCGAGGAAGCTCTGCTCGTCGGAGAGGAACCCGTGCAAGTAGATCCCCATCGCGTAGCGCTTGGCTGGGTCGTAGCCCGGCGGGAGGTAGACGTAGACATCGCGCTTCTGATCCAGGGAGGCCGAATAGAAACGCTGGTCCTTGCCGTGGTTGTTCGTGAAGTCGAGAACCTGCCCCTTGATTTGGCGATTGACTCGCTCGAGGGCGAAGGGGCGGGGCAACAGTTGGGCCGAGGCCGGGGAAGCGAGCGCGGCAACGACGAGCAAGCCGAGCCAGCCGATAGGTTTTACCATGAGATCCATCTCGCGTCGGGGGTCCAGATTCCTAGACCCTATGTCATCGACGCGATGCGCGGGCGATCAGCAGGCGCGGGATCCTTCCTACGGAAGGACTTCCACGCCCCGGCGGGTCAGGCGGTAGAATCGGCAGACTCGGCAGGTGCATCACGACCCGCCGACGGAGGCCGGGATTTCCAATCCGAAGTCGTCGAGGTCGATCTCCTCGCCCTTTTCCTGCTCCCCGAAACCGCCGCGCTCGAGGGTGAGGCGCACGAAGCACCACAGGCTCGCCTGCTCGCCGTTGTGGTCGTAGCCGGCCTCGTCGATGTCCCCCTCCAGCAGCCAGCGCCAGGTTCGCTTCTCGCTGCCAGGTTCAGCCTCCTCCTGCCATCCCTTGAGGACGCGCGAGATGGTGGCCAGCGCGCCCTTGCATTGGCGAGGGTCGGCGAGGCTCAATCGCGCCTCGTCCGGTATGGATTCCACCTCGGCGCGGGGCAGAACCTTGAGCGCGTCGAAGAGACGATGCTCCAGGTGGCTCGCACGCCAGGGCGACCACAGGTGAAAGATAACGCGGGGCGTCTCGAAGGCCAGGCCGTTGAACTCGAAGCGCATGACTTTGTTGTCCCTCGTGGGACGTAACGGAGGTTCGGAGGTCGAAACCAGCATTCTAGGACTTCGCACCGCAGAGGGGAGGTGAATCCGCCTCAGCCTGCCAGGACCGACGACTGTTTCGTCACCAAGGTCGGCGCGGTCGGCAGCGATTTCGGAGCGTCCTTCGCCTCCGCAGCCGGGCTGAACCAGACGTAGACCCCATAGCCCACCAGGCCGAGGATCCAGCCGAGCATGCGCTGGACGAGCGACCCGAGAACCCCGTTGGCCTCCCCCGCGCGGAAGAGCATGTAGAGCGCCGCGTAGCCCCACTCGCCCGCACCGGCCCCGCCCGGCGTCGGGATGACCGCCTGCATGACCATGCCGATCGGCACGAGCAAGAAATGTTCGCTGAGCGAGGGGATCGGCCCCAACGGCGCATCCCAGAGTACCTGGGCGCAGCACCAGAACGACACGACGAAGCCGACGTGGCCCACCCAGGACAGGGCCATCACCTGCGCGACGGCCTTGCTCCGCTTGCGGTACATCCACATCGACCGCCAGAACTCCGCCGCCGCATGCCCCGCGATGGGCAGGCGGGTCAATCGGCCGGCGAACTTCTCCGCGCGGGCGTCGGGCAGCTGGCCCAACAGTAGCCACACGACGAGGCTCACGGCGACGATGCCCGCCGCAACCGTGACGATGAACGCCGCTACCGGGGCCGCCGGCCCGCTCAACATCCCCAGCGCCCAGAACGCCCCGCCGAGCAGGGCGACGAACCACACCAGCGCCCAGAGGGCGATGACGCGGTCCATGATGACCGAAGCGACCGCCGCCATCCGCCGGTTTTGCGTCCGCGCCAGCGCCGCCGCCTTGATGATGTCGCCCCCCACCGCGCCGGGCAGGAACGTGTTGAAGAAGATGCCGATGAAGCCGAACCGCAGCGCGTCGCGGAGCTTAAGCGGCAGGTCGAGCGCCCGGACGAGGAGATACCACCGCATGAGCGTGACGAGGGTCGCGGCGAAGAAGATGCCCAGCGCCGCCGCGAGGAAGCCGACGTTGATCGGCTGCTTCTGGACGACGTGACGATCCCAGACGTACCCCAGTCCGCGCGAGTCGGTTCGCCCCGGAGTGGCTGCCGTCGCCGCGAGCATCGGCCCCATACCGCCGGGCGTCATGCACAGCCCGACGGTACTCGCGCCGAGCGTGGCGATGTCGCGTGTCGGCGTCGGTGCCCAGTTCGCGCGAATCACCCACACGAGGAGGCCCACGGCCAGGACATACTTACCGATATCGAGCAAGAGACGCTTGTTCACGTTTCGTCCCATCTAAGGAAGGCATTTCGACCCATCGCAACAAGTGTAGGTCATGACCGCGCCTCGTGGCGTACTACGCCCCGCATTGTGCGTTCCACCCCCGCCGCGTGTCCAGTGCTGTTATCGCAGGATGGTAGGCTGGGCGGACGGGGCGAGGCGGGTAGATCCCGCTCTGGTGTAATGGCACTGGACGAAATAAAGCCCGACGCGCGAGCGAGGGGGTCGAGTCCACTTGACCGGAAGCCCGACCCGCGAGCGAGGGGTCGAGTCCACGCAACGGGACAGGGGGTGATTCTCCCTCGCTCGCGCGTCGGGCTTTATCTGTCTCCCCAGGCAGCCCTTTCGCTGCGGTTACATCAGCGTTACAATCGCCGCGACGGGGGCGATCGTCTTGTAGGTGTCGTTCGCGTCTCCGTGTCGCTGTTTGCAGGAGGTCTATCCATGCGTATCCTCATCCTGGGCGTCCTCGCCCTCGCGTCGTTGTCCCTCGTCCGGCCCGTCGAGTCGGCCCCCGTTCCGGCCCCCGCCAAGAAGCCGAAGGTGGAGGTGGTGTTCTGCCTCGACACGACGGGCAGCATGGGCGGCCTGATCGACGGGGCCAAGGCCAAGATATGGGCCATCTGCAACCAGATCGCTGGCGGCAAGCCGACGCCTGACCTCAAGGTCGGCCTCGTCGCCTACCGTGACAAGGGCGACGACTACGTCACGAAAGTGGTCGATCTGACCGACGACCTCGACAAGGTCCACGGCCAACTCAAGACCTTCCAGGCCGCTGGGGGCGGCGACACCCCCGAACACGTCAACAAGGCGCTCGAGGACGCCGTCCACAAGATCAAGTGGAGCGACGACAAGAAGACGCTCAAGATCATCTTCCTCGTCGGCGATGCGCCCCCGCACATGGACTACACCGACGACGTGAAGTACCCGATCACCTGCAAGAAGGCGGTCGAGAAGAACATCATCATCAACACGATCCAGTGCGGCACCGACGCGGACTGCACCAAGGCGTGGAAGGACATCGCCGCCAAGTCCGAGGGCAGCTTCGCCGCGATCCCGCAGAACGGCGGCGTCGTCGCCGTCGCCACGCCGTTCGACGCCGAGCTGGTGAAGATCAACACCGAACTAACGAAGACCGTCCTCGTCTGGGGCGGTCGGGAAGTCCAGATGGCCGGTGAGAAGAAGAACATGGATTCGCTCGCGCTTAAGGCCGAGAGCGCCGCGGGCCGTGTCGCCTACCAGGCGAAGAACGGTCAGGTCGCGACCTACTGTCTCCTCGACAGCATCAAGCAGGGCAAAGTGAAGCTGGAGGACGTGAAGAAGGACGAACTGCCCGAGGCGTTGAAGAAGCTCACGGTAAAGGAGCAGAAGGAGTACCTCGACAAGCTCGACAAGAAGCGCGTCGAGCTGAACAAGCAAGTCCTCGATCTCGACAAGAAGCGTGAGGCGTTCGTCGCCAAGAAGCGGGCCGAGGACGCGAAGACCGGCAAGTCGAGCTTCGACAGCAACGTCCTGGAGATCCTCCGCAAGCAGGCGAAGAAGTACGAGATCGGCTATTGAGCGATCGGCGATCGCCACTCGCATAGCATGATGCAAACACCCGACGAGCGCTGCGAAGACCTCACCCCCCAACCCCCCTCTCCTGCAAGGAGAGGGGAGCCAGAACGAGTGAAAGCGTCACGCCTCCCGATATGCCTCCTGCTCCCTCCTCTCCTTGCAGGAGAGGGGGTTGGGGGTGAGGTCTTCGCAGCGCCTCACTCGAACTTTAAAACTTCTGTTACTCCTTCGCCCCGCTCTTCAAGCGGCGTAGTTCCTTGCGCATCTCGGCCAACTCGCGCTGGATCGCTTCGATTCGACGCTCCATCGTCTTTTGGAGGCGGTTCGGA
>JANXSH010001339.1 GCA_025356615.1 Planctomycetia bacterium
ACCCCCCCATTTCAGTACCGATCGTCGATAGAAATAGTGGTGATCGGACTGATAAGGGTCTCGATGGAATTTTCGGCCCTTCGGGGGTGCCCGATCCGGTCTCGCGTCCTTCCATTTTCGACCTCCTGGGGGTGCCCGCTCCGCCGCCGTTCCGGGCCTGCCCGAAGGCGTGCCGAATGGCACTCGAGAAGGAAGGCAAGGGCAAGGCGATGCGGATGCCGTGCCGGGGTTGGCGATGCACGGTCTGCATCCGGCGGCTCCGGTTCTACCGTGGGCTCCATCTGGCTGACATCCTGCTGGCTCGCGCCAAGCCGGTCCACGTCGCCACCGTCGCCGTCGAGAAAGGGCCGGCGGCGGGAAAGCGGATCAACGACGCGAACGGGAATTTCGTCCGCGCCCGCGAGTTGGTCCTGTCCACGATCCCCCTGAAGACATCGACCGCGTTCGAGCCCGGCGAGGCAGTCCGACTCCTGGGTAGCACCCTCCCGACGCTACGGGTGGACGAGGCGCGGGATAAGTAGAAATGGCGTCCGGTCTCTACCTCCACCGCCTGGAGCTGGGAGACCGTCAAGGAGCCGAAGGGGTGGAACGTCATCGGCGTCCTTCGGTTGCACCGCTCCGCCGCGCTCATTGCGATCTTTGCGAGATTTGGCATCGTAGGTTGCCTCGGTAGAAGCGCGGCGGGCGACCCGGACGAGCCGCAATGGAACGTCATGTGGGAGTGGCCGAGGTCCATGACCGAGGACGAGCGCGACGGGGTCCGACTCGCCATCACCGCCTTCAGGGAATCCATCGGCGGCGGGTTCACCGAGATCGATTCGGACCTGGACGCGATGGCGAAGGGGACGTTCCACGCCGAGGCGGACTACCCGACGGTTCCCGACGAGGATCCTCCCGCCACGAAGGAGTTGCGACCATGACATCCACCCGCACCCCTGACGCTGACCTCCTCGGCGTCGTCGCCGCCCTCCGCCACGACCCCGGCGACTTCCTCGCCCAGCGCGGCGAGCCGTCCCCCATTTCTGAGGTGCCCCCGTGATCCGCCCGCGCCACTCGCCCGACCTCGTTGCCTTACTCGACGCCGCGCGTTCCGGCGACCCCCTCAGCCTTTTCGCGATCGCCGACTGGCTCCACGACGCCGATCCCCCGCCCGTCCTCCCTCGCCGCGTCCCGCGTTGGCTCCGTCGCGCGTGGGTGGGTCACGAGCCGACCACACGGTTCCCCCTCTGGGGATACCGCACGCGGTCCAGTCCGCCGAGGCCGACGACGGTACTTCGCGACCTCGGCTCTCGGTTCGGACTCCACCGCCTCGGCCTGGCGAGGCTCGCGGGCGTGCCAGTCCTCGCCTGCGACGGCGGCGACCTCCGACCACTGGCCGCGCTGTTGCAGTGCGTCCGCGTCGAGGACCGATCGAGCATGGAGTACCTGTTGCCTCTTCCCGGCGTGGACCTCCGCGAGAAACCGCCTGGACCTTCGATCGTGTGGGGCCGCCCCCGTCACCCATGTGGGCGGAGGAGGGCAAACCGCCGATGATGAACTCGTCGGCGGCCCCTGGTGCCTCACCTCGCGTTGTGCTTCCCGTTCCTGCCCGGCGCTCGCCTGCCTCGCATTGGAGGCTCTTGCGCCTCGGGCGGGCGTCAGGCTCTCCAGGGTCGACGTCGCGTCCTGGTGCCTCTGGTGCGATCCTGGGGACGTGCGGCTCGTGGCGTCCGACGGTCACGGTCCCGCGTGACACGAGTTCGACGACGGGTTCGCCTCGCTTCAGGGACGCGAGGAACTCGGTGATGAGCGTGGGCGTGTGGACGGCTTCCACGGCTTCGACTACGAAAGGCGTGTCGGCCTCGATCGCTTCACGGATCTCGCGAGCCACGGCGGCCGACGCGGCGAGTGCGTCTCCCGCCATCGCCCGCACGATCGAGGCTGCCCGGTCGAGCCGGGAGGCGGCGGCGAGGGTGGAGGCGTGGAGCCTGGCGAGCGCGTCGTCCAGTTCGTGGGTTCCGACGGTGTCGATGCTCGCGGCCGCCGCGTCGATCTGGGCGACGAGTTGGGTTTCGGCGGCCCGGAGGTGACCGAGCGGGTGGGTGGAACTCATGGCGGACTCTTTCGGTGATCGGGTCGGTGAGGGAAGGGCGGGCGGTAACAGTTGCCACCCGCCCGGTTGCGTTTACTTCCTGTCGATGAGGTTCTCGATGTCGCTCAATCGCCATCGGAGGAAGTGCGGGCCGATCCTGATCGGCGGCGGGATCGTCCCGTCCTCGCCCATTCGCAGGATCGTGCGGGGCGACACCGCGAGCATGCGCGCGGCCTGGCTGGTCGTGATGAGGCGGGGCGGCTCTCCGCCTTCGACGGGTCGCTTCTTCGGGGTCTTCATTTGTTGCTCCGGGTCTCGGGGCGGGGCGCGGTCGGCTCTTGCTGCTGGAAGGCGACGACGGCTCGATAGATGTCGCTCGCTAGCCAGCGGACCAACTTCTTGTTGTACCTCAGCGGCGTGGGCAGGGTGCCTCGCTTGACCATTCGCCAGAGCGTCCGGGTGGAAATGGCGAGGCGGTTGGCGACCTGGTCGGCGGTCATCAGGATCTGTTGATCGACCATGTTCTCTCTCCTCGTAGTGCCGGGGCTGGGCGATACCCCGGCGTGGTGTGTGGGATCTCATGCTGACACGGCGAGCGGTCGGTCGGCGAAGGCGTCGTCGATGGCCTCGATGGCCTCGCGGACCCGGCGGCGGATCTTGCCGACGCGCTGGGCGATGGCGCGGTCGATGGCGCGCTCCTCGGCGGTGGTGAACTGACCGGGCTTGCGTCGGCGCAGGTGCCGCGCGAGCTGGTTCATCTCGTCGCCGATGACGGCGAGGTCGTATTGAGCGGCGATGGCGACGTTGGCGATTTCGAGGCTGGACATGGGGGTTGCTCCTACGGGGTCAGGGGACGCCCGGTCCCACTGTGGGACCGGGCGGGAACGGACGGGCTAGAACGGGAGGTTGCTGAAATCGTCGTCGTTGCGGTAGGCTTCGGAGGTGGCGTGTCGGTCGCCGACGAACTTGCCGTGTACGATAGCCCACTCGTCATCGAGACTAGGAAGGTTTTGAACGTCAGCCAGGTTCTATTCGCCCGCTTCCTCGGGGTTTCTCCCAAGACGGTTCGCTCGTGGGAGCAGAACGCAGGATCCCCTAGCCCGATGGCTTGCCGTTTCATGGATGAGATCCGAAGGGCTCCTGACTACTGGGCTGAGCGCCTCCAAGAGTCGGCAGTGTCCACGTCCTGACCGCATGAGGTTGGAATGCGGACAACAACCGTCCCGACATCGGGACGGTTGTTTCGTATGGAAGACGTTCGCCACGTTCGACGCCTTCTGCCGCTACCGCCAGCCGTGGGGGTTGGGCATCGAACCGGCGAAGCTCGAGGCCCACCTCGTCGCCGAGAAGGGCCAGAAGTTCGTCGATCTGGAGACCGTGTCGCCGGGCGACAGTAAAGGCGCAGCGCCGATTGGAAACGACAACGCCGCTGGCGGTAGAGTCAAGGAATCAACCGGGACAACCGTTGTCCCGGTTGATTCAGAAGCCATGAGTCCGATGAAGGCCAAGAACCTCCGCGCCATCCTCCGGGCCGACGAGGTGATCCAAGACTTGTACCGGGAGGGACTCATCAACCAGACGACGGCGGCGAAGTTGGGGCCGAAGTCGCCGACGCCTGTCGTCTATCTTTGTTCCGAACAAAGATGCGCCCCCGTGTTACAATTCCAACATGCCATCCCGCACAGCCATCCACGAAGCGGGCCACGCCCTGGCCTGCGTGCTGCTGAACGTCGGCATCAACTTCGCGTCGGTCGAGCCCGACGGCGACCGCGACGGGTGGGTGGAGCACGTCGCCGTGACCGGCGCGCGGCCCACCCGCGCCCAGGCGATGAAGGAGGCGACTATTTGTGTCGCTGGCGAGGCGGCGGAGGTCATGTCCTTCGGCGACGCGACCGGGCTTCGCTCCGACCTCGCGTGTCTCCTCGACCTCGAGCGGAGGTATGGCGGCCCGCTCAGGCTCGATGCTCAACGGCAGGCTCGGGCACTGCTGCTCACCCACGGGCGCGAGTTGCTCGCCGCGGCGCGTGACCTGGACACGTTCGGCACACTGGACGAGGCCGACGTGAGGACGGCGATGGAGTCGGTCGGCTGGCGCGACCCCCGGCTGAGTCTACTCGACGGGCGTTGGCGCGGGTGAGCGACGCGCGGAGGGCGACCCGAAATACAAATATCGCCCGAATCCGGGCATGCCGGGTTTTCGGCTCCGTCCTTGCAAACCACCCCATCCGTGAGATGATGAACGTCGAGCGACCACACGGGAGACGACGATGAGTGACGAACCCGAAGAGCCGATCGAGATCGACGCCGATGTGTACGTCGGCGAGGCCGGAAACGTGCCGAACTGGCGCGACGAACTGCCGGACGATGATGACGACGAGGATGACGTTTCGCCTGACCGCCTCGAGGCCGTCCAATAAGTATCGGATGCCATACGAGACACGCTGCCGGACTGAGAACGCGGCGGGACCGCCGCGTGTGTAAGCAGCGCGGGAACGGAACAACGAGTTCCGCCCCGCGCTCCAAGCCGGAGGGCTTGTACGGTGTTATTTCGTCGTCGCTTCGACGGGCTTCTCGTCCGCCTCGGCGAGCCGTTTGGCTGTCGCCTCTGCGGCGTCCAGCAGCAGGCGGGCACGTCGCTCGAGCGAAGCGATCTTGACCTTGTCGTCGAGGCTGCCGGTGGGATCCTTGCTGAACAGCCGCGCGGACTCTCGGGCCTCGGCGGCCTCCTTGTCTTCGCGCTCCTGCCGGACGAGAGTCTTACGCTTCTCCTCGGCCAGTCGCGCGTCCATGCTGGCGCGGCACGCCCTCAGGTGCGCCGTGATCTCCGTCGCGTAGGCCAGGCTACAAGTGCAGCCTGGGTAACTCAGCCCCCGCGCCTGGTAGGGTGAACCGACGAAGACGCTCGGCCACCGGTCGAAGCCGATCTCGACCGGGGGGATCGCCAGCAGGGGACTACCGGCGGGCAGGAGTCGCGCGTCTAGGATGACGTGGTGCGTCTGGGTCATGGCGTGGGCGAGGTTCCTGCTCGGCGCGAGGATCGTGACCGTGGACTCGCGCGTCAGGTCCGCCGGGAACTCGATGATCCGGCACGCATCGACGGGGATCGCTACGGTGTCCCCCGTGGCGTCCCCGGCGACGAGCTTCGACGCCACCGCCTTCGACGCGGCGCGGAGGACGGTCTTCAGGGCGTCCTCCTGGTCGCGCTCCATCAGGTAGCGCCAGCGGGCCATCGCCCGGACCCCGCCCCCGGCGTCGAGTTTGGCGTCGGCGTGTGTCGTCCTCGTCTCCGCGATGGCCAGATCGACGAGCCGCGCGGCGGACTCCGGCGTCGGGTCGCGGTCAGGATCCAGACTTCGGTAGAGGTCGAATGGGTCGTCGAGGTTCATAATGGTCACTCCGTCGGCTCGGTTGGGGTCGGTGGGGGTAGAATGTAGTAGCAGTCGAACACGATCACGCCAGGGGGATTCCGCCGATGTCACTCACTTCCATCGTCCTCGAGGTGCCTCGCCTCTTGTCCCAGGTCCGCCTCGCCGCGAGTCGGGAGCGTGGCGACCTCCGCCGCCGCTTGGAGAACGTCCGGGATCGCCTGGTCGAACACGGGCAGGCCGAACTCCTCTCGAACCCGTACCACGCCGCCGAGGTCGTGGGCGCGGCGGAGGACGTGGCCGAACTCGACCGGGCGTACAACCTCCACATCGCCGAGGTGCTCGACTTCCAGACTCGGGGCCGCGTGAGGGTGATGAAGTCCCCGGTCTGCGACGGGGTCGAAGCGCCGCCCCGTCGCGACCTGCTGAGTGCCGACGCGCTGCGGGAGGCGCGGGCGCAGGTGATGCAACACCTCGCGCGGGAGGGGCAGGCGGTCGCGGGTCGTCGGTGAGTGGTTCATCGTGTCCTCCTGCGGATCGCCTAACTGAACAGGTCGATCAAGGAGCCGACGGGACCCAAGGCCCCTACCACGACTTTTTCGGAGACTTCGTAGGCCGGCTTCTTGAGCACCTCTGCGAGTACGCTCCTGAATGCCGTCGCGATCGCGCTGATCGTCTCCTTGGACACCTTGACCCCGTCCTTGTTGTCTTGGATCGCCTTGAGCTGGACCGCGATCCCGCCGAGGATGTCCTCCGGCTTCCTCACCTCCTTCACGTCGGCCCCGCCGACCCCGGCCTTCGCCGCCGTGAGGGCCATGTCCTTGCCGAACGACTCGAACGACTTGAAGGCGGTGTTCTCGATCGCCGCCATGCCGGTGGAGGTGCCCCTCTGTGCGGGCTTCAGCGCCTTGATGAACCCGTCGAGGAAGTTCGTGAAGCCGAACATCTGCGCGAGCGAGGCGATGGCAAGGATGACCTGCTGGCTGAACTTCACCATCGTGTCGTGCAGTCCGGCGAACGTGTCCTTGAGCTGGTCGCCGCCGACGAGGTTGCCGACGAACGCCTGGATGGCGGCGCTGATGCCCGCGAAGACGGCGCTCATGACCTTCATGATCGGCTCGAACGCCATGAAGAGTTCCGCGAGGAGGGTGAACGGGATGAGGGCCGCCTGGACGATCCCCATGAACACGGACAGTACCGGCATCAGCATGGAGTTGAACAGGTTGACGACGATCAGGACCGCCTCGATCAGGAGCATGAACCCCTGGACGATGTTCGCCGCCATCTCGATCAGCGGCATGAGCGACTCCGCGAGCTTCCCGAACGACTCGATGAACGGCCCGGAGAGGTCCACGAACGCCTGGGTGAGCTTCTGGACGACCGGCTGGAGTCCCGCCATGATCGGCGTGAGCACGTCCGCGAAGGACCGGAGGATGACGGACGCGCCCGCGATGATCGGCGTGAGGGCAGTGCCGACGACGGCGGAGAGATCCTCGAAGGCGAGGTTCAGCGGGATGAGCAACGCGGGGTTGAGGGCCTCGACGAACTTCATGGAGACGCTGACGAACTGGGAGAACGTGTCGGCGAGGGCGGAGGCCGCGCCGGCCACCACGCCGAGGGTTCCCGTGAGGACGCCGAGCGCCTCACCTATCTCCCCGCCGGCGGAAACGCCCTCGCTCGCGGAGTGGGCTACGTTAGCACCGTCGTCCAGTATGGCCTTCGCCCCACCTGCCATGCCTCCCGATCCGCCCATCGCGTCGTGAATTTGCTGGACGATCTGGATCAACGGCGCGAGTGCCGCCGAGAACAGGTCGCCGCTGTTAGCCTCCTGGAGGGTGGGCACCTCTTGCGTCGGTGCCATCGTGGACGACTTCTCGATCGGGTCTTTCAGCGCGTAGGTCGAGTCCGTGCCGGAAACCGTGTCCGGCTTCAGGCCGAACGTGTCGGGCGCTGAGGGAAACGAACCGGCACCCGCCGCGTTGCCGGGGACGGCCTGCGCCCCGCCAGACGCGAAGCCGGAGAACGCCGACGAGATCGAGGACGGGATGGAGAAGATCGCGTCCCTGACCGCGTTCACGGCCTCGACGATCCGGGACTGGGTCTTGTTGGATTCCCTGAAGGACTCGAGGAGGAGGGTGCCCATGTCAGGAGGCTTCGGCATCGGTTGGCTCCTTTCGACTACGTCGGTTCATTAGGGCCGCGACGGCCTCGATGCCACGCTGAATATGATCGGGAGCGCCCATGATGAGGTCGAACGCCTCTACGGGTTTCACCTCGAGGAGGATGGACACCATCGCGACGACTCCCGGCTGTGTCTCCATCGCCGCGACGCAGAGCCGCGAGCCGAAGTCGTACCTCGAGCCTTCGGCGAAGTCGCGGAGGACATCGAGGCAACACGCCGTGAAATCCTCGGCGGAGAGCGTCGGACGGATCTTCTCGAGCGTCGCGACGGCCCCTCGGCGCATCCAACGCTCGAAGGCGGACCGCCTCGGTCCGTCGAAGGGGGTGAAGTTGTACGTCTCGCCCTCGTGATCGAAGGAATAAGGCGGATGGCAAGAAATAAATCGTCCGCTGAACAAGTGATTAGGGCGAATGGGCGGTGAAGCAAAAAGGAGGGCGAGAAGCGAATCCCAGCGTGAGAATCGTCTCGCCGGCCTTGGGAGGTGCGATGGTGACGAACCACT
>JANXSH010001343.1 GCA_025356615.1 Planctomycetia bacterium
CCAAGCCCACCGGTTGCAACCGGTGGGCTTAGCGGATCACCCATCCATGAGTCCCACCCGCATGAGCCACTCCCCCAGCATCGTCTGGTTCCGCCACGACCTGCGACTCGCGGACAATCCCGCGCTCGAGGCAGCCATCGAGGGCGGCAGGGCGGTCCTACCCGTCTTCATCTGGGAGCCTGACGAGGAGTACCCGTGGGAGCCGGGGGCGGCGAGCCGATGGTGGTTACATCATTCGCTGAAAGCACTCGACGCCCGGCTCGCCGAGTTGGGGTCGCGATTGATCCTACGACCCGGCCCGACACTCGGAACTTTGCGTTCTCTGATCGCCGAGACGGGAGCCGAGGCCGTCTACTGGAACAGGCGGTATGAGCCTCGCGTCCGCGAGCGCGACACGGGAATCGAGGAGGCCCTTCGAGAGTCCGGCGTCCACGCGGAGAGTTTCAACGGCTCGCTGCTCTTCGAGCCTGGAGAGATCCGCACGAAACAGGACAACGTCTATCGCGTCTTCACCCCCTACTGGAAGGCTTGTCGGAACACAGACCTTCCGAGGCCGACGCCCGCGCCGGAGACGATCGTTTCGCCGAAGAAGTGGCCGAACTCCAGATCGCTCGACGATCTCGGCTTGTTGCCGACCATCGACTGGGCGGCGGGCATGCGGAAGGCGTGGACGCCCGGCGAGGCCGGGGCGCTCACGCGATTCGAGGCGTTCATCGACGAGCACATCACCGGCTATGCCGAGCACCGGAATCGGCCGGATCAGGTGGGCACGTCGTCCCTTTCGCCCCATCTGCATTTCGGCGAGATCAGCCTGCGGATGATCTGGCATCGGATCCTGGGCGGGGCCGAGATCGACGACTTGTCCTCCGGTGCGGAAACCTACCTGAAGGAGATCGCCTGGCGCGAGTTCGGGTATCAATTGATCTACCACTTCCCGAAGACGACCGACGAGCCGCTGCGGGGCGAATTCGCGGCCTTCCCCTGGCGCGAGGATCCGAAGGCGTTGCGCGCCTGGCAGCGCGGGCGGACCGGGTATCCGATCGTCGATGCCGGGATGCGTCAGCTCTGGGCGACGGGCTGGATGCACAATCGCGTGCGGATGATCGTCGCCTCGTTCCTGGTCAAACACTTGCTCCTGCCTTGGCAGGAGGGCACGCGCTGGTTCTGGGACACGCTCGTCGATGCGGACCTCGCGAACAACACACTCGGCTGGCAGTGGTCCGCAGGCTGTGGTGCGGACGCGGCACCGTACTTCCGCGTCTTCAACCCCATCCTCCAAGGCGAAAAGTTCGACCCGAATGGCGAGTACGTCCGCCGCTGGGTGCCGGAGTTGGCCAAGATGCCGGACCGATACCTTCATCAGCCCTGGGAAGCGCCCGCGAAGGAGTTGGGCGATGTGGGAATCACTCTGGGAACGACCTACCCCCGACCGATCGTCGAACACTTCGCGTCCCGAGACCGGGCGCTGGAGGCGTTCTACTCGACCACGAAATCCGAGGAGACCTGACCATCGGGTCGTGCGCGTCACTCCACGATTCGGATGGCCTCTACGAGCCTGGCCGGGTTGTCCGGCCCGGTCGAATCGCTGGCCGCTTTGATCGACAGCGTCGCTATCCCATCCTTCGGCACCTTCGTCGCCTTCAAGCGAAGAAAGGCCGGATGATTGTTGGTGAGACGGTTCACTTTGAGCAACCGGATTTCGGTCCCTTTCGGCTGCGAAAGGATGTCGGTCTTCAACTCGACCAACTCCAACCCTTCGGGGATGCTCACGACCACATCGACGTTGGTATTCTCTTTGATGTCACCGTTCCGCAATCGCAAAGCATAGGTCACTTCCTGACCAAACTTTAGGATCGCGGGGCCGGACGTGCGATAGAAGTCGATTTCTAGATGACCAGGCTCGACGAATCGTGTCTTGATGTTCTCCATCGCTTTTTTGACGACAATTCCTTTGGATCGGACGATATATAAGTGAGTCAGTTCCCCTGCAACTTTAGCCTGAAGCACCACGCTGACGGTCTTTTCTTCTCCGGGCGCGAGGCTGCCGAGGGACCAGCGGACCACATCTCCCGCGATCTTGCCGCCGTCGGACGCCCGAACGCGAACGACCGCGTCCGTGAGCCTCTTGGCTTCAGGCTCCTTCGCCTGTAACTTCGGTCTCTCGTCGGCGACCGCCTTGGCGTCGCCATCCTTCCCTTTTTTCTTCACCTCTTCGATCGGGTCATCGCTCAGCTCCAGTTCCTGGGCAGCTATCTTGCCTATATTCCTCACGGTAATACGATAGGTCGCCTCGCGCATCGTCCCGCGCTGGGATGGCCCGGTGATGAGGACCGCTAGCTCGAGTTGGGCGATCTGGACGGTGTGTTCGACAGAATCGCGCAACCCGCCCGCCGCATTCACGACGGCTTTGTTGACGTGGGATCCGAGTCTCTCCCCTGCGACGGAATATTCGACCTTGCGGGTGGCCCCCGGTGCGATGTCGCCGAGTTTCCACGTCACGGGGCCATCATCCGGCTCCGAAACGGACGGTTTGGAGGCGAAGGGGTGAAGACCTGGAGACGGAGTCGCTTCGAGGACGACATCCTTCGCCGTGGCACCGCCGAGGTTCGTGACCTCATACTCGTAGGTGAACATCTCGTTCGGTGACAGCTGCGCCGATTTGGGAGGGATCTGTCGCAACTTCAGCGACGCGCTCGCGGGCGGCTGTCGATCCTTGAGCAGCGGCGGTTCTCCCTCGCCCGGTCGGGGGGGGACGGCGGCACGAGCTTCACTAGGAGGCGCGGGCGGAATCGGCGTGACGGGAGACAACTCCGACTTGCCGATCCGGGTGCGAACGCACTGCCCATGCTCGAACTGGACGCGGGCGCAACAACTGATGTCGTCGTTGCCCGTCGGCAGCACGACGAGGGACTGCTCCTGCTTGGCGCGGGGCTGAAGCGTCCCGAGTTTCCAGGTGACGACCGTCGCCTTCTCCGCCGGGGCACCTTCGGGCGAGGTGACTTCGGCTTTGGGGGTGTAGCGGTCCACCTTGCCCGATCGCGATACGGTCGCCTTGACGAGGACGTGATGCGCGGCGGCGTCCGAGGTGTTCTCCGCGACGATCCGGTAGGTCAATTCCTTGCCGGGTGCCGACGAGGTCGGGGCGATCATCTGGATCGATACCGTCGGGGTCGAGCCGGCAGGCGAATAACATGAGGCGGGCGGGCGTAAGGTCCGCACGGCCATCGAAGATTGGGGGGCGGGAACGACGACGGCCCCCGGAGGGGGCTTCAGCACCGCGCCGGGTGGGAGAACGAATTGCGCGGTCGCGCCGCCGGCGAACAGGACGAATCCGACCACGACGGCGAGGCCGAAGAGGCGAACCCTACGGAGGGGGCGGAGGTGAGTCGGCTCGACCGGGATCATTGCGTTACCCTCTATCGGAAAACCTGCGCGGTCCTCCATCCTGCGGATGTGCCTGTTGGACTATGCCGTGTCTTCCGGTTTTTGTCAGCACGGATTTTAGGAGGAGGCTCGACCTGGGAGGATACGCGGGTGGCGCGGATGGCGCAAGCCCGGCAAAGGCTAAGGGATGTAAATTGGGCATCCTCCATCGGATTTGGAAGTGCGACGTATCGGACACGAACTTCGGCCCCTGTCGCCGCGCCCTAAGAAATGGTCCTCCCGTTGGTCGGCATTCCACCTCGTCCCTCGGCACCGACCCGAATCTCGAGCTAGAATGGAACGACTGCACCTACCGTTGCAGACCCTCGATCATCCCGCCGCAGCCGGATTCGTTCATGGCCACCGATACGAACCAGCGATTCCTGACGGTCCTCCACCGGACAGGCATTTTCGAGCAGGACCAGCTCGACGAAATTCGCGACCGATTGCTGGACCACTACGCCGACCCGGTGGCCCTCGGCGAATATCTGGTGGAGATCAACTGGCTGACGGCGTATCAACTCCAGATGATGCTCGCGGGTCGGTGGAACGAACTGGTGATCGGGCCGTACCAGATCCTCGACCGACTCGGGGAGGGCGGCGTCAGCGAGGTCCTCAAGGCGTGGGACGGACTGCGCGGCCGGGTCGTGGCGATCAAGGTGTTGCGTAACGAATTCGCCGCGAACGGCGACGCCGTCCGTCAGTTCCAGCGCGAGTTGAAGGCGATCACCCGGCTCTCGCACCCGAACATCATCAAGACGTTCGACGCCTTGCAAGAAGGGGCCACGAACTATTTTCCGATGGAGTTCGTCGAGGGGATGGACCTCGAGCGGTTCGTCCAGCGCGTCGGGCCGTTGCCCCTGGATCAAGCGTGCGACTTCGTCCGGCAGGTCGCTCAGGGGTTGCAACACGCCCACCAGAACGGACTGGTGCATCGAGACATCAAGCCCGCAAACCTCTTCTTGCTCCACCCGCCCTTGCCGCCCACCCCTGGAGTGCCCTACAGGCGTGGGCCGGACCCGCTCGTCAAGATCATCGACTGGGGGTTGGCTCGCTGCTTGAACGCCCCGGTTCTGGGGGCCTCGAACACCAGCGCGGAGCAAGCCGAGGAGGAGAAGGGCCGACTCGTCGGCACGGCGGACTACATCTCCCCGGAGCAGGCGCGGGATTCGTCGCTCGTGGACATCCGGGCCGACATCTACAGCCTTGGTTGCACGCTGTACTACCTGCTGGCCGGTCGGCCTCCCTTCGAAGGCACCTCGCTCATGCAAAAACTCCTCCAACACCAGGAGGCCCAGCCGACGAGTCTCCGACAGATTCGGACCGACGTGCCCGAAGAGTTGGACGACCTGGTCCTGCGCATGATGGCCAAGCGGGCCGACGATCGGCCCCAGATACCGCTCCTGGTCGTAACCCCGCTCCGCCGATTTTGCTCCGCCGCAGCCGGCGTCGTCGGTCGGCCCTCGACGGTCGGGACGATCCAACGCCCCGGCAGCTCGCTGAGCCTGTCCGCACCCCTGAACGCACAGAATTCCACCGTCAACCTGCCCCGACCCGCGACGAAGCCGATTCTGCCCCGACCGGGAACGCAGACGAACCTGCCCCGGCCTACGGACAACGGTCATCGAGGCTGAGCGCTCACGCCTCTTGCACCGGCTGGAGTGGGTGGCCGCGCTCGTCGTAGAACGCCTCGTGCAACAAGAAGATGTGCTTGGGGCTGAGGCCGACTTCTTGCAGCTGCCGACACAGGATGCGGTACGAGTAGCGGTCGAGGCGACGCCCCAATAGGGCGTGGAAGTGGCTCGGGCATAGGTCGATCGCCATCGGATCCCGCGCGTGCAGGGGGAACGTCAGATAGGGGACCGCGCCGGGCTTGTTGCAGATCGTACACTCCTGAGCCACGAGTCGTTCGACGAGCGGTTCCGCCTCGCCTGCGGCGAGCAACTCCTGGCAATCCGGGCAGATGGGGTTCGTCCCGATCCGGTCCCACGGGCAGCCGGTCGCCTGACATCGATCACACGGGGCCAACGGAGACTGTCCCGAGGCTTTGATTACGCGTAGCCTTTCCATCCGTCGGCTCTCCCGCTTCGGCACCCTGGGGGTTTCGTCTTTCTGTGTCATCGGCAAGGAGCGCGCACCGACGTGACAGTTTTCGGGACATCGCCCGGCGCAAACGGAAGCTATCGCCGTTGTAAAGCGACGTTTACAGAGCGCACCTCGTCCCCGACTGCGCCCGAATCGGATCAAAGCCCACAACTAGATACTGCTCAACCACTTGCGCGATCACACCAAGTGTAGATGGCAATTGGCATCTCATGTGCTTACCATAATCAAACCAGGATTCCACCTGTCGAAAAGAAGCACCGTCGAGGGGGTTATTCGGCCATGCAAGCAACCATCCGCCCCGATCTGGGCGTTCTCCGAACTCTTCCGACGATCCACCAGGTGTCCGAGAGTTGGGGTAAGCTCGAACTGAAGCTGGAGACGAGCGACACGCGATTCTGGCTCACTACGGAAGGCGTCACTCGCAAGACGAGCGGCATGCCGATCAACTATGTGGTCGATTATGTGACCGTAGAAAAGCGCGGCCTCGACGGCTCCTGGGATCTCAAAGCGGTCTACAGCCCCGAAGCCTGGAAGCTCTCACAAGGCTTCGACTACTGCCAGATGCTCTACAAAGACCTCGACCGACTTCGCGAGGAACTCGACACGCACTTCACCTGGGAACTCCAGCACGAGATCGACGGGCTGGAACGCGAACTAGAACTCACGAACAAAGCCGTATTCTCACTCTCCGAGAAGGTCCGCCAGTCGTGGATGTGAGGGTTCAGTGTTCAGTGTTCAGTGTTCAGTTAGGCGGATGGCAAGAAATAAATCGTCCGCTGAACAAGTGATTAGGGCGAATGGGCGGTGAAGCAAAAAGGAGGGCGAGAAGCGAATCCCAGCGTGAGAATCGTCTCGCCGGCCTTGGGAGGTGCGATGGTGACGAACCACT